>JAMBLK010000254.1 GCA_023336855.1 Actinomycetes bacterium | reverse complement strand
TTTCTGCTGATCGTCTGGTTGATCTGGTGTGGGGTGAGGATCCTCCTCGGACGGCGGCGCATTCGGTGCAGATCTACGTCTCGGAGCTGCGCAAGGCGTTCGGGGGTAATGGTGAGGTGATCGTCACCCGCCGTCCCGGGTACGTGTTGCAGACCGGTACCGAGGCGATTGACGCTCGCCGGTTCGAGCGGCTCGTCGGGGAGGCAACCAGCGCGCTGGGGGACGGCGATGAGGCTGGTGCGAGTGGTGCTGCCGGTTTGGCGTTGGGGCTTTGGGGTGGTTCTCCGCTCGCGGATTTCACGTATGACGAGTTCGCACAACGTGACATCGAGCGGCTCAATGAGTTGCATCATCGGGCTGTCGCGGTTCTGTGTGAAGTGCGTGTGTCCGAAGGGCGTCCGCTTGAGGCGGTTCCGATGTTGCGTGATGCGGTGCGTGATGATCCGCTTCGGGAGGAGTCGCGCCGGCTGTTGATGTTGGCGTTGTTTGCGGGTGGCCGTCAGGCGGAGGCGCTCCGGGAGTTCCGGGACTACCGCGACACGCTCGCCGAAGACACTGGCTTGGATCCTTCACCGGAATTGCTGCGTCTCGAGGAGCAGATCCTGCTGCGGGATCCGTCGCTTGTTCCACAGGTCGAAGAGCCTGCATCCGTTCAAGTGGTCGAGCGCAATCCCTACAAAGGGCTACGAGCATTCGGGGAGGCCGATACCACCGACTTCTTCGGACGGGACGAACTCATCGAGAGACTTCTCGTCGCTTCGACCTCCCCGCTGACCGCAGTTGTGGGCCCGAGCGGTTCAGGGAAGTCGAGCGTCGTGCGAGCCGGCCTCATTCCGATACTGCGGCAGGGGGCGCACAGCGGATCGCACAACTGGACGATTGTCACGCTCATGCCGGGTCGATACCCATTTGCTGAGTTCGATGCCGCGATCCACCGTATCTCGGGGTCGGTGACTGAGGACAGCAATCCGAACGACGACACGGCGATCACCCGGTCGATCTTGCGGTCGCTCCCGACTGAGTCGGAGTTGATCCTTCTCGTTGTCGATCAGTTCGAGGAGCTGTTCACGCTCACCGACGAGACGACACGCCGAGCGTTCCTGCGGAACCTCGTGACAGCGGTCGATGACCCGAGGGGGAGGATCAAGATTCTGTTGACGGTTCGGGCCGACTTCTACGATCGCCCACTGTTGTATCCGGAGTTCGCGAAGCTCTTCACCGACAACGTCGTGAACGTCATTCCGTTGACGCCTGCCGGTATCGAGGCTGCCGCGTTGGGACCTGCTCAGCGGGTCGGCGTGGGGTTCGCTCCCGACCTCCTGGCTGAGCTCGTAGCGGATATGACGGATCAACCCGGGGCTCTGCCACTCTTCCAGTACACCCTCACCGAACTGTTCGACGAACGTGACAACTCGACGATGACCCTCGACGGATACCGTCGTATCGGTGGCCTCGCCGGTGCACTGAGTAGACGGGCCGACGCGGTCTACGCCTCGATCGATTCTGCCGAGCAAGAGACGACTCGTGATGTATTCCTCCGTCTTGTCAAGCCGACGGAGGACCGGTACACGCGCCGGCCCGTTCCGGTACTCGAACTGGAATCGATCGGTGACGCGGTCATCGTCTCCACAGTGCTCACTCGATTTGGTGAGGAACGGCTCCTTACCTTCGACCGAGACTCTCAGACCGGTGCGGCGACCGTTGAGGTGTCGCATGAGGCGCTGTTGTCGGGATGGGATCGTCTTGATGGGTGGCTCGAAGATGCTCGGCTCGACCTCATGGAACTCGACGGGCTGATGGCCGGTGCCGCGGAGTGGGAGTTGATGGAGCGGGATTCCGGCTACTTGTTGTCCGGAGCGAAGCTGACCGACTGCGAAGCCTGGAACGCGTCGGCACCGATAACGCTACCTTTGAGCGCCACGGCGTACCTGACAGCGAGCACCGAAGCTCGGCGGAAGGCCGAGGAAGCCGAGGTCGCTCGTATCGGGCGCGAAGCTCGGGTCACGCGTCGTGCCCGCGTACGGCTCTGGGGCATGCTCGCCGCCGTCGTTGCCCTATTCGCTGCACTGACATTCGCCGCGGCGACGGTCATCGGATCGTGGGGTCCGGCAGTCGTCCTGCTCTTCGAGGGCCCGGGGGACAACGGGTGGAACGATCAGATTGCGATGGCGGTGGCAGAAGCGGAGGAGGCGTACGATCTCACTATTGGCACGAAGACGGCGAGCGCGCTTGGTGTCGATCAAGCCATGCATGATCTCGGCGAGGCCGGCACTGAACTGGTCCTGAACGGATTCGGGTCGCAAACGGAACCAAGCGGCGGCTTCGATGTCATTGCCGAATATCCGGACACGAACTGGGTGGTTCCGGACAGTCCAGGGACGGCGTATGAACCCGATTCGGACTACCCGAACGTCTCATTTCCCGTCTTCGCCGAAGCAGAGGGATCTTTTCTCGTTGGTGCAGCGGCAGCCCTCAAGAGTGAGACCGGCACTGTCGGATTTCTCGGTGGAATGGATGCTCCCATTATCTGGGCGTTTCAGGCGGGTTTCGAAGCGGGGGTTCATGCCGTGGATCCGTCGATCGTCGTGCTCGTTGAATACCTCTCCCCATATTGGGACTCGAGTGGTTTCACAAGCCCCAGCGCGGGTGCGAACCGAGCGAAGGAGATGTATCGGGAGGGTGCCGATGTGATCTACACGGCCGCAGGCGCATCAGGAGAAGGGGCGATGGTCATGGCAGATCGAGTGACCGAACTGTCCGGGGTTCAACGCTGGCACATCGGAGTGGATGTAGACGAGTACATTCGCTACTCCGGAATCGTCATCGATCCCGAGTATGCCGACTATCTGCCGTACAGCTACCCGGAGGCCTCGCAGCACATCCTCACATCGATGCTCAAGCGTACCGACACGGCGTTCGGCGACGCGATCGAGGACTACAGCAACGGCGTGTTTACACCGGGAGTTCGGGTGTACAACCTTGCGAACGATGGGGTTGACTACTCCCGATCTGGGGGATTCATCGAGGAGTTCGTTCCGGTGCTCGAGGAGTTCAGGCAGCAGATCATCGACGGTGAAATCGAGGTGCCGCTGATTCCGGACGACAAGAAGGGCGGGCCTTCTCCGCCGGATGACTGGACGGAGTGGTAGAAATCATTGTCCGACATTGCCGCTGTCCTACCGCTTCCGGGCCCGCCAGACCTCTTCCGCGGGCCAGCGCCTCGCCCACTCCGTGGTGACGAACGTGTAGCTCGTCTCGGCACCCTCCGGCGGGCGGAGCTCGATCAGATCGAGGATCTCGAAGCCGTTGTCACGCAGTACCCGGATCCAGTCGCCGTGGCCGAGGTGAAACTCGATGCCGTCGTCATCCGGCCAGTCGAAGCGGTGCATGCCGAAGTGATCACGGAGCATCGCGGTCCCTGCCGGGATGGTCTCGTCGTCCTCGGCACAGAGCATGAGCAGTGTCGAGTTCCCCAAGAAAACCAATTCACCGCCAGGTCGAAGTACCCGGGCCGCCTCGAGGATCCAGCGGTAGGGGTCTGCCCAGATCGCCGCTCCGTACTCGTTGAGCACCACGTCGAACGACTCGTCCTGGAACGGCAGGTGCTCGGCGATACCATGGATCAGAGGGAATCGAAGGTCATGTTCGTCTTGGAGACGACGTGCCGTCATCAGTTGCTTTGCGGAGTTGTCGAGACCGACCGGACGGCCACCGAGACGGGATACCCAGGCCGACACGTATGCGGTTCCACACCCGTTCTCGAGGACGTCCCGATCGTCAAGGTCCGGGAAGAAACCGACCTGTTCCTCCGGGATGCCCCACAGGCCCCAGGCGGGATGGCCGGCCCAGTTCCGTTCACCGGTGGACTCGTCCCGGCCTGCCTTGGCATCCCAAGCAGCCCGGTTCGCAGCGATGTAGTCGGGTGTTGGATCAACCACGGTGATCAGCCCCATTCTGTGGGCTCACAGCGCCAAATAGGACGCCGCGAACCCTGGGTATGGGAGTCAGGGGGTGCCGCCGCCGAGCCACCGGACGAAGCGTTCAATGTGTTCGACCGTCATCTCCGCGTCCGGATCTCCACCATCGGTGAGTACCTGGAGATACCCTGCCACTTCATCTTCGAGTTGTTCGAGTGACCACGGACCGAGATCCTTCGCCGCTCCTTTGAGGAGTGCCTGGGCGTCTTCGACGGTGAACCGACCGGATGTCACCTCGCGGCCGACGATCAGCCCGGCAACGCCGTGGTCGCCCGACTTGATCTTCAACAGGGCCCGTACGTCATCGAGGTCACGAGCGCCACCGGCGACGATGACTTCCTCATCAACGAGCGAGATCGCGGTCTGGAGAGCTTCGAAGTTCGGCGGCTCTTCGAGCGCATCACGTCCCACCTCGGAGAGCAAGAACGATGCTGCTCCGGCGGACGCGAGTTCGATGAGGGTCTCTTCGAGGTATCGGCCGGAGCCGTGCTGCCAACCCTGGGTGACGAGCTCCTGATCGGCAGCGATGTCGAGGCTGACCGCGATCCGCCCGGGGTGGGATCGACAGATCTCCCAGAACAGCACCTGGTCTGTGATGGCGACCGTACCCATGACGACCCGCCATGCTCCGGCGTCGAGGAGCCGATCGACTTCGAGATTGGAGCGGACACCGCCACCGACCTGTACGGGAATGGCGACTTCGGCGATGATCTCGCGAATCAGCGGCCTGTTCCGGTAATCGTCATTGATGGCCGCGTCGAGGTCGACGATGTGGAGACGGTCGGCACCCTGAGCTACCCATCCGAGCGCCCGAGCGACGGGGTCGGCGTCGAGGTAGATCACCTGATCAAGCGCTCCACGGGGGAGGCGAACAGCTTTGCCATCGAGGATGTTGACGCGTGCATAGAGTTCCATGTCCCCACGGTACCAACCTGAGGCATCGTCTGGATCGTGGCCGCGACGACAGTCTGCCCGACTCGTGTAGCGTGGCGCTCATGCGTTATGGAGCCTTCATCCCCCAGGGCTGGCGTCTCGACCTCGTCGGGATCGACCGGTCCGAGCAATGGCCGACAATGCTCGGCGTTGCCAAGACCATCGAATCCCTCGGCTACGAGTCGGCCTGGGTATTCGATCACTTTCATACGGTTCCCGTCCCCACCCAGGAGTCGAGTTACGAGGCCTGGACACTCATGGCAGCCCTCGCCGCCACGACGGACTCCGTCCGCCTCGGCCAGATGTGTACGTCCAATTCCTATCGGAACCCGGCGTACCTCGCCAAGGTCGCGGCCGACATCGACGTCATCTCGAACGGCAGAGTCGAGATGGGGATCGGAGCAGGCTGGTACGAGAACGAGTACCTCGGATACGGCTACGAGTTCCCGAAACCGTCCGTTCGGATCGGACAACTCGAAGAAGGCGTCGAGATCATGCGACGCATGTGGGCCGAGGACGAAGTTCGTTATGACGGCCGGCACTACCAACTCGCGGGCGCCATCAGCCGACCGAAGCCGATCCAGGACTCCATTCCGATCTGGGTGGCAGGGGGCGGAGAGAAGCTGACGCTGCGTGTTGCAGCGCGGTTCGCCGACTACACGAACTTCGGGTGGACGGTCGACGAGTTCGTTCACAAGAGCGAAGTTCTCGCCGGCCACACAACCGACATCGGCCGCGACTACGACGAGATCGTGCGATCGTCGTTGTTCACGATCCTCGTTGCAGAGACGGAGAACGGAGTACAAGCGAAGATCGACGAGTACGTCGGTCGGATCGCTGCCCTCGCCGGGCAAGACAAGGCAGAGTCGGCACGGGAGAGCCTCCTCGAAGGTGGGTTGGTCGGAACACCGGAGCAGGTCGTTGAGCAGCTGCGGCCCTGGGTCGAGGTCGGGATGTCATATGCGATCGGCTACTTCCCGGATGCGGCCTATGACTCGACCAGCCTCGAACTGTTTGCTCAGGACGTTGTGCGGCAACTCGACTGAGCAGCGGTCGGATCATCGTGAAGTGCGACGGTATCGTCGGGATGGCACAGAGCACACGGAGGAAGTCCATGAGCCGGTCCAAGCAAGCAGATGTCGGTCGCGCACGCACGGCGCCGTTGCTATCGGCGTTGGTTTTCGCTGTCGCCATCGTGCTGGTCGCCGCAGGTTGTGGCAGTGACTCTGTGGACGTCACGACTACTGCGGTGGCAGGTACCCCTGTCGCACACGGGCAGCAACTCGCCGGACAATCGTGTTCATCGTGTCACGGACAGAACTTCGAGGGCGTCAAGAACCTCGGCCCTGCCCTGGCCGACAGTGGATTCATCCGGGATCACACCGATGTTGAGCTCATCGATTTCATCAAGGAAGGCCGAGCAAGGGATGCTCAGGACAACGAAACTGGGATAGCGATGCCGCCGTACGGCGGCA
>JAMBLK010000253.1 GCA_023336855.1 Actinomycetes bacterium | reverse complement strand
TGGAAGGAGCGGACAGTGGATCACAGCTCGCAACTCCTCAAGGGGGTGCTCGACATGTGTCTGCTCTCGCTCATCGACGAAGAACCGAGCTATGGATATGAGATGGCGGCGAAACTGAACGAACGCGGGGTCAAACTCGTAAGCGATGGCAGTATCTATCCGACGCTCTCACGACTCCAGAAGGCCGGACTGGTCGAGGGGTACTTCGTCGAGGCGGACGGAAGCGGACCGCCCAGAAAGTACTACCGGATCGTAAAACCCGGCAGAGTACGCCTCGAGGAATGGATGGAAGAGTGGCAGGATCTGAGCACAGGAGTCTCAGCGATACTGGATGGAGGTGAACGTGACTGACCGAAACGTCGACAGAACTGTCAACGAATGCGCCCGCTACTGGCGGGACACCGGCGTTCCCCGCGACACCGTCGGAGAGATGCGCGACGAACTGGCCGATCACCTCACCGAGGCAACTGCTGCCGGCCAATCGGTCGATAGTGTTGTCGGCACGGACCTCACAGTGTTCGCCGAAACATGGGCCGCGGCTTATCGCGGCTCGGCACGAGTCGATAGAAATGAAGACGACCAGACCCGATCCAGTGCACTCTGGATCGGGCTCACCATCGGATTGCTCGGCATCGCCTTCGCCGCCGTGGCAATCCTCGCACCGAAGGGAGCAGCCGTGGACGCTGAACAATGGAGATGGATCTGGATCGCCGCGGCAGTGATCCTCTCGATCGGAGAGCTCCTCACCGTCGGGTTCTTCCTCCTCCCATTCGCCGTGGGCGCAGCCGCTGCGGCGGTCCTCGCCTTCATCGGCGTATCGGTGCCGCTTCAACTCGTCACATTCGTCGTGATCTCGGTCGTCTTCCTTGCGGTGCTCCAACGGTTCGCCAAGAGCGAGCAGGAGTCCGACGTGTCCGCCCAGGTCGGTGGGGAACGGTACGTTGGGAGAAATGCGATCGTCCTCGAACCGGTGGGTCACTATGACACGAGCGGCATGGTCAAGATGGGAACGGAGGAATGGCGTGCAACCGTCGACTCCGACATCGAGATCCCGAAGGGTGCCGTGGTGAGAATCGCGGAGGTGAGAGGTACGCGGTTTGTCGTCGAACCGATTCCTCCGACCGCCGACTAGGTATTCACAGCAAGAACAAGCCATCTAACAGAAAGGGAAAGCAATGACTGCAGCAGCAGTAGTAGTCCTGGCCTTCATCCTGCTCCTCGTGATCTACGTGGCGCTCGCCATCAAGATCGTCCAGCAGCACGAGCAGGGTCTCATCGAACGATTCGGCCGGTACCGCAAGACCGTGGGCCCGGGTTTCCACATGATCGTCCCATTCATCGAGAAGATGAGGAAGGTCGACATGCGGGAGCAGGTCGTCGACGTTCCACCGCAAGAGGTCATCACGAAGGACAACGTGGTCGTGACGGTCGATGCCGTCGTCTATTACCAGGCGACCGACCCGATGAAGCTGATGTACAACGTGGCGAATTTCATACTCGCCGCGACGAAACTGGCTCAGACGAACCTTCGTAACGTCATCGGAGACATGGACCTCGATGCCGCGCTGACGTCTCGTGAGACGATCAACACGGAGCTCCGGGAGATCCTCGACGAAGCGACCGATGTCTGGGGAACGAGGGTCGTTCGTGTGGAGATCCAGCGGATCGACCCGCCGGTCGACGTCACCCAGGCCATGCACCGCCAGATGAAGGCGGAGCGCGAGCGCCGTGCGGTCGTCACCGAGGCCGAGGGCGAGAAGCGGTCCCAGATCCTCAGAGCCGAGGGCGTGAAACAGTCCCGAATCCTCGAGGCCGAAGGACAGGCACAGGCGATCAGGGAGGTCGCCGACGCAGAGAAGTTCCAACTACTCACGCTCGCAGAGGGCGAGGGCCAGGCGATCGAGCGGGTCTACGGAGCGATCCACACCGGCGACCCGACACCGGACCTCATCGCCATCAAATACTTGGAGGCCCTCCAGGGAATCGCAGATGGCAAGGCAACGAAGCTGTTCCTGCCGATGGAGACCGCCGGGATCCTCGGATCCCTCGGAGCGATCGGCGAGATCTTCGCGAATCAGGATGAAGTAGCTGAGTAGCTGAGTAGCGGTCCCCCGGCCTTCGCCGGGGGACCGGCGTCCTTGCTGTTGCCTGTTGCCTGGTCCCTGTCGCCTGTGACGCCCGGTTTCCAACTATCGTGGCCCGATCACAGTGCCACCAAGGAGAGCGACGAGATGTTCGGTTACGCAGGGAAGATTCTTCACGTCGACCTGACCACAGGAACCCTCGAGATCGAGGAGCCGTCGGACGAGCTGTACCGGACCTATCTGGGAGGCAGCGCACTCGGCCTCTACTACCTCCTCAAGAACACGTCCGCAGGCGTGGATCCCTACGGACCCGAGAACACCCTCGCCTTCATGCTCTCCGGACCGACCGGGGCACCCATCGCCGGGCAGAGCCGCTGCACCGTGGTTGCCAAGTCACCCATCACCGGCGGCGTCGGCGACAGTCAGGCCGGCGGCTTCTGGCCCGCGGAACTCAAGTTCGCAGGATTCGACGGCATCGTCGTGCGCGGGATCTCGCCGAAGCCCGTGTACCTCTGGATCAACAAAGGAGAAGCCGAACTGCGAGACGCCTCACATCTCTGGGGCGAAACAACGCTGGAGGTAGAGGCGGCACTCAAGACCGAGCTCGAGGATGACCGCATCGAAGTCCTCCAGGTCGGACCGGCGGGCGAGAAAAAGGTCCGCTTTGCCGCCATCATGTCGATGTCGACCCGTGCCCATGGACGGACCGGAATGGGGGCCGTCATGGGCAGCAAGATGCTCAAGGCGATCGCCGTTCGGGGAGGCAAGAAGAAGCTGCCCATGGCGGATCCCGAGGCACTTCGAGCCATCGTCCAGCGAGCGGTGCCTCTCGTTCGAGGTGACGAAGACGTGTGGGAGCTCGCCAAGTACGGAACGATCGGCATCCTCGAAGGCCAGAGTGCCGTCGGAGGCCTGCCGACACGCAACTACCAGAGCGGGTCGTTTGGGTTCGACGCTGCGAAGAACATCGGTGGCGAGCGGCTCTTCGACGAGCTCCTTCGCGGAGCCGACGAAGACAACCAACTGAAGCAGGGCCGTGAAACCTGCTACTCGTGTGCGGTCCGCTGCAAGAGGGTCGTCAAGGACGAGTGGATGGACAAGGCGTTGAACCCGGAATCGGGAGGTCCCGAGTACGAGACGGCTGCAATGTTCGGTTCGGATTGCGGCATCGACGACCTCCACGCCATCGCATACGCGAATCAGCTCTGCAACCAGTACGGCGTCGACACGATCGCTGCCGGTGGAACCATGGCGTTCGCCATCGATTGTTTCGAAAGGGGCCTGATCACCGCCGAGGACACCGGTGGCATCGAACTGAAGTGGGGCGACGCCGAAGCGATGATCGCCATGCTCGAGAAGACCCTCCTTCGTGAAGGCATCGGCGATATCCTTGCCGAAGGGTCCGCCGCCGCCGCTGCCATGATCGGCAACGGCGCCGAAGACCTCTCCATCACCGTGAAGGGCGCCGAACTTCCAGCCCACATGCCCCAGGTCAAGCCGACCCTGGGCGTCATCTACGCCGTCAATCCGTTCGGCGCGGATCACCAGTCCAGCGAGCACGACGGGATGTACACACCCGACACGATCGCAAGCAGTCCCGAGAAGTACGGCAAACGCATGGCCGACCTTGGTTTGACCGACCCTCAACCCGCCGACTCCATCAACGAGGAGAAGGTGCGCTATGCCCTCACGACCCAGTACGCCTACTCCGCAATGGACACCGCGAACGTTTGCCAGTTCGTCTTCGGGCCGGCATGGGAACTCCTCGGCATGGATGATCTCGCTGCCGTCGTAACCGCGGTCACCGGTATGGAGACGACGGTCGACGATCTCCTCACGTATGGGCGCCGGCGGGTCAACATGTTGCGAGCGTTCAACGCCAGGGAGGGCATCACCCGCGACCGGGATACGCTCCCGAAACGCCTCTACGACGAACCGTTGCAAGACGGAGCGAGCGCCGGATCCACGGTGGATCGAGCCACGAATATCGAGGCCATCGAGACCTACTACCGGTTGGCAGGATGGGACCCGGAAACCGGAAACCCGCCCAGAGAGACCCTTGAAGAGTTGGACCTAGCGTGGGTAGCCGACGAGTTGGGAATCTGAGTAGCCGGGTAGCTGAGTAGCTGAGGAAGACCGACACACTCCGCTACTTGGCCTGATCGTTTGTGCCGTCGGTAGCATCACGGGACATGACAGAAGGATTCGACGTAAGGATGCGCGGCTTCCGCGACCGATCTACGGTTGAGGGGGCGCTTGAGGCCGCTCTGGATGGGATCTCACCGCTTCTCTCGGAGCCGGTGGACGTGATGGATGCGGCCGGCAGGGTGCTCGCAGACGACGTTGTGAGTGGTGTGGACGTCCCTGCGTTCCGGCGCTCGATGATGGACGGATACGCGGTGCGAGCCGAGGACACGTACGGCGCCACCGCCTACAACCCCATCCCTCTCGACATCGTGGGTGTTTCGATGCCGGGGACCGATCCCGATGATCATGTCGCTCAAGGGCAGTGCGTGACGATCGTGACCGGTGCGCCCATGCCGGACGGCGCTGATGCGGTTTTGATGGTCGAGAACACGAGCGGATCTGGCGATCGGATCGAAGCCACGGCACCGGTGCCGGTCGGCCGGAATGTCGGGAGGGTCGGTGAGGACGTTGCAGTGGGTGCACTGATCCTCAACTCAGGGAGAACGCTTCTTCCCCAGGATGTCGGACTCCTCTCCGCCGTCGGCCACCATCCGATCGATGTTGTCCGCCGGCCCACCGTTCGCATCATCGTTTCGGGTGATGAATTGCTGCCGCCCGGGGCGTCTCCCGTCGGCACGAAGATCGTCGACTCCAACTCCCCGATGCTTGCTGCTCTTGTCCAACGCGATGGTGGGTTCCCCGAGGTCGTTCGACTCCCGGATGAGGAGGGAGCCATGGAAGAGGCCCTCGCTCGCGCCGGCGCCGACGTCATCGTCACAGCCGGCGCAGCGTCGGTCGGCTCGGAGGATCGGGTTCCAATCCTCGT
Source organism: Actinomycetes bacterium (assembly GCA_023336855.1). GTDB lineage: Bacteria > Actinomycetota > Acidimicrobiia > Spongiisociales > UBA5794 > JAHEEL01. Next base: position 5,058 of record JAMBLK010000253.1, on the reverse strand, counting down.
CGATAAGTTGGGATCCCTGTCCATTCACGGCATCACGATGCGGCCGTCGGCACCGACCGGGATCGGCACGGTCAACGGAGTCCGGGTCGTCATCCTCCCCGGCAATCCGGTCTCTTGTCTCGCTGCCTACGACTTCTTCGCCGGGCCTGTCGTTCGATCGCTCGGTGGCCGGTCCCCCGACTGGCCCTATCTATCCGTCAGGCGCACGCTTGCTCGCAGGATCGTCTCTCAGATTGGGCGGACCGACTACGCCCGCGTCGTCATCGATGAGGGTCTCGTCAACCCCGTGGCAATCTCCGGTTCTTCGGTTCTCTCGTCTGTAACGAAGGCTTCGGGTTTCGTCGTAATCCCTTCTGCTCTCGAGGGATATGCCGAGGACACTGAGGTGACGGTGCACTGCTATCACGGAGATTGCGACTCGTGAGGCAACACCAGTTCTTGAACGTCGTCGATGAGGATGCCGCCCACACATCGTTCTCCGACGCCTGCAGCCACCTCGATCCACGGATCGAACAGGTGCCGCTGAATCGGGCGTTGGGCCGGATTCTGGCCAGCGATGTTGCCGCAGCAGTCGACGTCCCCGGCTTCGATCGCAGCAACGTCGACGGGTTCGCCGTCCACGCCGTCGACACATACGGAGCGGAGGAACTCGAGCCGATCGCTCTGGCCGTCTCCCACGCAACACTCGCCGCCGGAGACGCACCCGGCGAGGGCTTCGACACGCCCACCGGCATGGCCGTACAGATCGCCACTGGTGGGGTTGTCCCACGGGGGACCGATGCGGTGGTGATGATCGAGCACACGGAACCCATGGGCGCCGGTATCGAGATCTCTCGCTCGGTCGCTCCCGGAGCGAACGTGTCGTATGCCGGCTCGGACATTGGTCGAGGCGACACGGTGCTTCGCCGTGGTATCGCACTGACGTCTCGAGACACAGCGGTGCTCGCCGCCGTTGGCATCGCTCACGTTGACGTGATCTCCCGGCCCCGCGTCGCCATCTTCTCCACAGGTGATGAGATCGTGGCCCCGGGCGGCGCGCTCACGCTCGGGCAAGTCTTCGATTCGAACCAGCCGATGCTCCTCGACGCCGTCGCCGAACTCGGGTGCGAACCGGTGCCGTCCGGCATCGCTCCGGACGACCTCGACATCGTCGAATCGATGCTGGAGGCACTCGTCACCGGGCCGGACGCCGTCGACATCGTGCTGCTCTCAGGGGGAACGTCGAAGGGCGAGGGCGACGTGAACTCCGAAGCCGTGAGCCGCCTGACAGCACGCCTGCCCGATTCGCCGGGGATCGTCGTGCACGGCGTGGCGCTCAGGCCGGGCAAGCCGATCCTCCTGTCCGTCATCGCCGGCACGCCCGTCGTCGTGCTCCCCGGCTTCCCGACATCAGCCGTCTTCACCTTCCACGAGTTCGTCGCTCCCCTACTTCGGCGCCTCTCCGGTGTGCCGGATGATGCCGTTCACACCATCGACGCCATCGCGCCGATGCGGATCGCCTCGGTTTCGGGCCGCACTGAGTACTCCCTCGTCGACCTCGTCGAGGGCAACGATGGACTCGCGGCCTATCCGCTCGGCGCAGGTTCGGGAAGCGTCACTGCGTTCGGACGAGCCGACGGGTTCGTTCGCATCCCGGCATCGACCGAGTACGTGGCAGAAGGAGAGCGGATGATGGTCCGTCTGCTCGAGGACCGGGTCCGGATCCCCGATCTCGTGGTCATCGGGAGCCACTGCATCGGCCTCGATTACCTGCTCGGTCTGCTCTCGGAGGACGGCTTCCGGATCAAGGCGATTCCGGTCGGTTCCACTGCCGGTCTCGCGGCGCTGGCGCGGGGCGAGGGTGACGTCGCCGGCACGCACCTGCTGAATGCCGATACAGGCCGCTACAACGAATCGTTCCTTCCGGCCGGTGTTCGCCTCGTCTCCGGCTACGACCGTCGACAGGGCATCGTGTACCGGGCCAACGAGCCGGGGCTCGCAGACGTCGCCGACGATCAGCTACGCGAGGCGATCCGTAGCGATAGATACCGCATGGTCAATAGGAATCCCGGAAGTGGCACACGGATCTTGATCGACCAACTCCTGGAGGGTTCCCAGCCTCCGGGCTATCTGCACCAGGTCAAGACGCACAACGGCGTGGCTGCGGCCGTCGAGCAGGGTCGGGCCGATTGGGGAATGACGCTCGAAACGGTTGCCGATACCGCGGGACTCGGATTCCGCTTCGTCGCGGACGAGCGCTACGACTTCGCCGTCAGAGCCGATCGCTGGGACCGACCCGCCGTTGTCGCGCTCCGGCGCCTGCTCGATAACGAACAAGTGCGATCGGATCTCGGAGAGATCGGATTCAAGTAGACGACGGTGGAGAGTCCTATCCGCCCTTGCCGTCACCGAACGACAATCCGGAGGTGTCTTCGGTTCCGTCGCCGGACGGCTCATCGCCTCGGATCGGCTCCTCAGCGGTCTGTGCCCCGGGAGCGATGAACACGGACGGGCCCACAAGTACGCGGGGCTCGCCGCGACGTTGCACCCACCACACCCAGGCGACTCCGGCCAGTACGGCTGCCACAGAGATCCATCCGTTGCGGCTCAACCCGAACAGTCGGTACGTGGTGTCCGTCCTCATCAACTCCATGAGGAATCGACCCGTCCCGTAGATGATGAGGTAGAGACCGATCGAGGCGCCCTTCGCCAGCTTTCCGCGGCGCTCGAGCCAGAGGATGATCCCGGCCGTAAGGAAGATGTTCCAGAGTGACTCGTAGAGGAAGGTCGGGTGGAAAGTGGTGAAACCGGAGTATCCGGCTGCCGCAGCGATGTTTGGATCAATCTCCACTGCCCATGGCAGATCCGTGGGTGTGCCGAAGAGTTCCTGGTTGAAGTAGTTGCCCCATCGGCCGATCGCCTGAGCGAGAGGGATCCCGACGGCGACGGCATCGCCAAACGCGAAGACGTCTCCCTTCCACCTACGAAGGAGGAAGATCGCCGCGAGTGCACCGATCGTGAGGCCTCCGTAGAGAGCGAGTCCGCCCTCCCAGATGAACAGGACGCCCCAGGGCCGGTCGATGAAGTCTCCCGTGTGGGTGATGACGTACCCGAGTCGAGCGCCCAGGAAGCCAATGGCCACGGCCCAGATCGAGACCCGTTCGACAACGTCGCCGCTGCCACCGAAGCGCTCGTAGCGGCGCTTGGCAACCACGACCGCGACGATCACACCGATGGCGATCATGATCCCGTAGAAGTAGATCGTCAGCGGGCCGATCTCGAGAACGTTCTGAGACGGTGACGGAAAGGAGGCGAGGATCGGTGTCATCCGTACCGCTCTTTGAATTCCTTGAAGGCTTCCCACGCTTCAGGCCCATATACCGAGGCAGGTCCTCCACCCATCTGGATGGTGACTCCGATGGTCTCTGCCATCTGTTCTTCGGTGGCGCCCTTGCGTGCGGCTCCCCGCGCGTGGCTGGCGATGCAACCCTTGCAGCCCTGCGAGATGGCGATGGCGACAGCCATCAGTTCCTTCGTGGCTGCAGGCAGCGCTCGGTCTTTGTAGACGGCGCGGTAGGTCGTTGCGAAGCCTTCGTACACCTCCGGCACGAGCGCGCGCAATTCAGCCGACGGTGGACCGATCTTCTTGATTTCGTCTTGATACTGTCCCATGGCACCTCCTGGCCAGAGCAATGCTACGGGATTTCAACCCCTGACGGCTGCCGACATTCCCGGCATGTGTAGCGTGGTTCGAGCTGCCAGCCACCAGCTGCCAGCCACCAGCCCGAACTACCAAGTACGGACTACGCAGTACGGACTACGAACGACCGCAGGGAGCACCATGACCACGAAGGAAGCAGCGGCTCAGGCCTTCGACGAAGTTGAGCATGAGCTGAGGGATCTGTCGAGGTGGATGTATGAGCATCCGGAGATCGCCTTTGAGGAGTTCGAGACGTCCGCACAACTGGCAGGGTTCCTGACGGAGAAGGGCTTCGCCGTTGAATATCCCGCATACGGCCTCGACACGGCCTTCGCCGCCCGTATCGGCTCCGAAGGGCCCGAGGTGGTTATCTGCTGTGAGATCGATGCGCTCCCCGAGGTCGGCCACGCCTGTGGCCACAACATCATCGCAACGTCGGCGATCGGTGCGGGCATCGCCCTGGCGCCTCTCGTCGAGGATCTCGGCATTCGCATCACCATCCTCGGCACCCCGGCAGAAGAGGCGTACGGAGGCAAGGTCGATCTCATCAACGCCGGCGCTTTCACCGATGCGGCAGCTTCGATGATGGTTCACCCGGCCAACGACGACGTCGTCGACAAGAACTTCCTCGCCGTCGCTCAGATCGATGTCGAGTTCCACGGCAAGGCCTCTCACGCAGCGTTCAAGCCCCAGGTCGGCGTCAACGCCCTCGACGCTGCCGTACAGGCGTATGTGAACGTCTCGACCCTGCGCCAGGCCATGTATCCGACCGACAAGGTGCACGGCGTCATCACCTACGGCGGCGGCGTCCCGAACGTGATTCCTGCCTTCACGTCTATGTCGTGGTACGTCCGTGCGCTGACGAAGGAGCGCCTCGACGAGCTCTATGCCAAAGTCATGGCCGCATTCGAGGGCGCAGCGATCGCTACGGGCTGCACGTTCGACGTGAAGCTGCAGGGCAACACATACACCGACATGATCGTCGATCCGGTCATGGCGGACTTGTTCGCCGAGAACTCAGCAGCCCTCGGTCGGCCGATGCATCGTGCCAGCGAGTACGACCCGGGGGCGACGGGATCGACCGACATGGCGAATGTCTCGTATGAAGTCCCGTCGATCCACCCAATGCTCGACATCAAGGCTGAACTGGCGGTGAACCATCAGAAGGAGTTCGCCGCCCACACGCTGACCCCGACCGGCGAGGCAGCCATCCGCGACGGAGCATTGGCGATGGCAATGACGATCATCGACCTGGCCGAGGGCGACCGCTGGGGCGACCTCGGCACCGCCGCCCCCTAACCGTCGCGTACCCAGGGTACGCGACGTCCTATTTGGCGCTGCGAGCCCACAGAATGGGCGGCCGGGTGTCACGCCCGCTC
>JAMBLK010000252.1 GCA_023336855.1 Actinomycetes bacterium | reverse complement strand
GAACTCGAACTGACCGAGGTCCACGGGAAGGCACGGCCACGGTGCCCGTCGTGCCGATTCGTCCACTGGCGGAACCCGGGGGTCGGAGCGGCCGTCGTGGTGTTCGACGATGACGGCAGGCTTCTGATGGTGCGCCGTGGTCCGACAGCGACCCGCTCCGGACTCTGGTCGATCCCCGCGGGGTTCGTGGACTACGGCGAGGATGTTCGAGCTGCTGCTGCACGGGAACTTCTCGAAGAGACCGGTTTGGTGGCCGAGATCGGCGATGTCGTGTTCGCGGCATCGAATTTCCACGATCCCGCCAAGTTGACGGTGGGCATCTGGTTCGCCGGCACGGTAACCGGCGGGACACTCGAAGCCGGCGACGATGCCGACGCCGTCGGGTGGTTCGACCTCGACGAATTGCCACCTTTGGCCTTCAGCACCGACGAAGCGTTCATCGAGGGGCTGCGCTGATCGCCTGCTGCTACTGGCCGTTCTTCAGCTGTTCGGTCTTCTCCGTCAACTCGAGCCACGCGGTCTCTGCTTCGTCGAGTTCGGCGATGGTCGCGTCGAGACGATGCCCCAGTTCGGTGGCGACGACGTAGTCATCGGCGGCAGCATCAAGCTGAGCAGTGAGCTCCGACCGGGCTTTCTCCAGGCGGGGGATCCGTTTCGTGAGGTTCTCGAGCTCCTTCCGCTCCTTCCACGTCGGCTTGGTGCGTGGCGCTGTCGATCTCTGGGTCTTCGAACCCGCTGAAGGTAGCGACCCGGCCGGTGCGGTCTGTCGGCCTGCCCAGTAGGCGGGCCAGCCCCCGGGATGGTGCTGCACACTTCCGTCGGGCTGAATCGAGAAGATGTCGTCGCACACACGGTCGAGGAAGTAGCGATCGTGGCTGGCGACCACGAACGCTCCGGGCCAGGCGTCGAGATACTCCTCGAGCACTTCGAGCGTGTCGAGGTCGAGATCATTGGTCGGTTCGTCGAGGAGCAGCAGATTCGGCGCCTCCATGAGGGTCAGGAGCAGTTCGAGGCGCCGCCGCTCTCCACCGGAGAGATCGTCGATGGTGGCGCTCTGAGCGTCGGTGCCGAACTGGAACCGTTCGAGGAGCTTCGCCGCAGGGACGCGTATGCCGGAATCCAGGAGCGTGGTCTCAGCCCGTTCACGAACGACGGCGATCACGCGAGCGTCCGGCGGTATCGGTTCGGGGTCCTGCCCGTACCAGCCGGGGACAATGGTCGATCCCATCGAAACGGTCCCCTCATCGGGTGCGATTCGTTCCGCGATGAGACGCAGCAACGTTGTTTTCCCGGAGCCGTTGTCACCGACGACTCCGATCCGGGCATCCGGGAGCAGGTTCATGGTGACGTTGCGAATCACCCAATGGTCGTCGTAGCGCTTCCCGACATCTTCGAGGTTCACGACCTTGGATCCGATACGGCGCGAGGGGAGTTCGATGGAGAGTTCCGGGTCGACCGGCGGGCGCTTCGCTGCCATGAGTTCGTGGACGGCGCTGACCCGGGCTTTGGACTTCGACGTGCGAGCCTTCGGGGAGCGGCGGAGCCAGACCAGTTCGGTGCGGAGGCGCTGGCGGCGTCGATGCTCGACGGTGGCTTCGTGCTCTTCCCGGACGGTGCGTGCCTCGAGGTACTGCTCGTAGGTGCCCTGATGCGAATGCAGCGATCCGTGGCTCACTTCGACCACCCGGTTCGCGACCCGGTCGAGCAGATAGCGGTCGTGGGTGACGAGGAGCAACGACGATGTGCGGGAGAGCAGGTGTTCTTCGAGCCAGTCGATGGTGTCAATGTCGAGATGATTGGTCGGCTCATCGAGGATCAGTAGATCGCACTCAGCAGCGAGCGCCAGGGCCAGGGCGAGTCGCTTGCGTTGCCCGCCGGACAGATCGGCGACGGCCACGGTTGCGTCGGCGAGACCAAGGCGGTCCGCCATGGCGATCGTCCGGCGATCGTCGCCTACCACGTCACCGACGGCGCTGCCGGCGGGGAAGGACGGATCCTGGGAGAGGGCCGCGACGAGGAGGCCTGTGCTGCGAACGATTGTGCCGGCATCGGGTTCCTCGGCGCCCGCGATGATGCGCAGGAGCGTCGACTTCCCGGATCCGTTCCGGCCGATGACGCCGATGCGCTGCCGCCTGCCGATTCCGAGGGACACCTCTGATAGCACCGGCGTCTCCGGATACGACTTGGAGATGGATTCAAGACTGATCAGATGCATCGGCT
>JAMBLK010000251.1 GCA_023336855.1 Actinomycetes bacterium | reverse complement strand
TTCCTCCACACCAGTCGTACCAACCCCGCACGGGTCAGCCGCGAGGACTTCCCGGCGTTCCTTGGAGATCCGCCGGAGGGTGACGGACCTTTCGACGCGACGGATCACGCGCTGCGCGTGCTCGAGGCGAAACAGATCGACGTCCTCATCCCGATCGGGGGTGACGACACTCTGTCCTACGGACTTCGCATGCACGAAGAGGGCGTTCCGGTGATCGCCATACCGAAGACTATGGACAACGACGTTCACGGTACCGACTACTGCATCGGCTTCTCCACCGCAGTAACGCGGGGTGTTGAGTTCATCCACAACCTCCGCACCAGCACGGGGAGCCACGAGCGAATCGCCATCGTCGAACTCTTCGGGCGGTACTCGGGAGAGACCTCTCTGATCACCGCCTACCTTGCGGGGGTCGACCGCTCACTGATCTCCGAGATCCCGTTCGACATCGACAGGCTCGCTGACTTGATCATGAGCGACAAGATGAAGAATCCTTCGAATTACGCGATGGTCACGATCTCGGAAGGCGCAACGATCAAGGGCGGAGGCATGGCTCTGTCAGGCGATTCGGATGCGTACGGTCACCGCAAGCTCGGTGGAATCGGCCAACTCACGGGCGACCTGCTCGCCGAACGAACCGGCCAGGGAATCATCAACCAAACGGTCGGGTATCTGATGCGCTCGGGTCGTCCCGACTCTCTTGACCTCATGGTCGCTCGCAATTACGCCATCATGGCCGCGGACCTCGCACTCGAGGGCGCTTCCGGACGGATGGTGTCGCTGCGCGGGGGTACCTACACGCACGTACCGATTTCCGTCACCGGCGAGGGCGTGAAACGGGTCGACGTCACCGAGTTGTACGACTCGATCAACTACCGGCCGAAGGTGCGCCACGTCACCGGCAAGCCGATGTTCCTCTACTAACCGCCCGCCGCTTTAGGAGTTCGCAGAATGAGTGTCATTGGAGTCCTCACGGCCGGCGGCGATTGCCCCGGTCTCAATGCCGTTATCCGAGGCATCGTCGCTCGCGCTGAGGAGCGCGACGGAGAAGTGCTCGGTATCAAGAACGGATGGGAAGGCCTCATGCAGGGCCAGACCGTCTCTCTCGATCGGGACGCCGTTCGTGGCATCCTGACCAGGGGTGGCACCATTCTCGGGACGTCGCGGATGGACCCGTATGTTCACGGAGACGGCTACGCCTCGTGCGAACGAACGATCAAAGCCAACGGGATCGACAGCCTCATTGTCATCGGCGGAGATGGCACGTTGCGATCGGCATTGAAGCTCTCGGAAGAGGGACTGCCCGTGATCGGCGTGCCGAAGACCATCGACAACGACATCTGCGGTACCGACATGACATTCGGTTTCGATACGGCTGTCGGAATCGCGACCGAGGCTATCGATCGACTCGCAACCACGGCTGAGTCGCACAACCGCGTCATCGTCGTCGAGGTCATGGGTCGCACGAAGGGTTGGATCGCCACGTACGCCGGGATCGCCGGCGGTGCGGATGCCATCATCGTGCCCGAGTTCGAGTACGACATCGACGACATCGTCGACACGCTTCGCCAGAGGCACCGCAAAGGCATCAAGTACTCGATCGTTGTCGTTGCCGAGGGCGTGAAACCACCGCCCGGGTACGAACCGGCTGAACACAAGAAGGACGCCTTCGGGTTCGACCGACTCGGCGGTGTCGGATACCTAGTCGCCGCCGCGATCGAGGATCGCACCGGCTTCGAGGCCCGTGTCTCCGTCCTCGGTCACGTCCAGCGCGGCGGCACCCCGTCCGCATTCGACCGGGTTCTGGCAACACGTCTCGGCGTTGCCGCCTCCGATCGTGCCATCGACGGTGAGTCAGGTGTGATGGTGGCCCTGCGATCGATGAAGATCGAGTCGGTTCCGCTGAGCGAAGCCGTCGATTCCATCCGCGGTGTCCCGGAAGAGCTCTTCAGAACAGCGTCGACGTTCTTTGGTTAGGAGCCTGACGGCTCGGTAGTCGGTATCCGGTACTCGGTATCTAGTACTCGGGCTGGCGGCTGGTAGCTGGTAGCTGGTAGC
>JAMBLK010000250.1 GCA_023336855.1 Actinomycetes bacterium | reverse complement strand
GCGTCGCGAACCCAGGAAGGTCGGTCGTGGAGATCTGTGGACGAAGAGCGGTTCTGGAGGCAGTGTTCGCAGGTCTCGGTGTCGTGTCGGCGGTGGGTTGTCAAGCGTCTGATCCTTCTGTCGGGCAGAGGTAGCCGCACCATGTTATCCGGCACCGTGCCGCCAAGATCGGGGAGGAGGGTCGGTTGAAAGAGTTGGACATAATGTCTAGATAAGGTGATATACTGTCCACTCTGTCTATGAGAGTGAGATCCACTGATGACTGATCGACCGCCACCGGAGGTGGCCGTGGCAAATGGCAACGTCGCCGTCTCCGCACGAAACCTCAACAAGTCCTACGGCGATACGGTTGCCGTTCGTGACCTGTCCTTCGATGCTCGCGCCGGCGAGGTCATGGGGTTGCTCGGCCCCAATGGAGCCGGCAAGACCACGACCATCAAGATGCTGACGACTCTGCTTCCGATCGACACAGGATCGGCGACGATCGTCGGCCTCGATGTTGCAGCACAGCCGGATGCTGTGCGACGGGTTATCGGTCTGGCTGGTCAGGCTGCAGCCGTTGACGGGAAGCTGACGGCTCACGAGAACCTCGAGATGTTCGGCCGGCTCTACAAGATTCCGAGAGTCGAACGGAAGCTGCGAATCGGTCACCTGGTCGAACGCTTCGATATGGGCGAGTTCGCAGAAAGGGTCGTTGAGACCTACTCGGGTGGTCAGCGGCGGCGTCTCGACGTCGTGGCGAGCCTGATCGCTGCTCCGCCCGTGCTCTTCCTCGACGAGCCGACCACCGGCCTCGATCCTCGGAGCCGTACGGAGCTGTGGGATGAGATCGGTGAACTCGCGGAGCAGGGCACTGCCGTCGTGTTGACGACGCAGTACCTCGAAGAAGCCGACCGACTCTCCGACCGCATCGTCATCATCGACGAAGGTGTCGTGAAGGCATCGGGTACGAGCGCTGAGCTCAAGACGGATCTCGAACGAGACGTGTTCGAAGTGCACGTCACCTCGTTGGAGGACCTTGGTCGCGCCGTTGAAGCCTCGGAGCGAGTCGCCCCGGGCGTATCGAGCGACACGGGAGACCTTCTGCTCCAGATCCCGCTGACCGACGGTTCGAGGCAGAGCCTGGCGGTGCTCCGGGTACTCGACGACGCCGGCGTTCGGGTCTCCGATTTTCAACTCAGACGACCGACACTCGACGACGTGTTCCTGACACTCACCGCAACGGGAGGCAACCGATGACGACATCTCAAACTGTCCTCTCACGAGACGCGGGCGTAGCTCAGCGATTCAGATGGGCTCTGCAGGACATCGTGACCATGACGTGGCGTGACCTCATCCGGACTCGCAGACAACCCGAGATGCTGACCTTCGCAGTGATCATGGGCGTGTTCTTCCTGCTGCTGTTCTACTACGTCTTTGGCGGTGCCATCGGAGCCGGGGCAGGCGTGGACTATATCCAGTACCTCGTCCCGGGAATCTTCGTCATTACGACCCTCACGGGTGCGCAACAGACGGGTACCGGACTTGCTACCGATCTCTCGCAAGGAGTTACCGACCGATTCCGATCCCTCCCGATGAGCCAGTTGGCGGTCCTCGGTGGGCGCACGATCGCCGACGGTCTGAGAAATACGATCAGCGTCGTGCTCGTCGCTGTCGTGGGATACATGCTCGGGTTCCGGTTCGCGTCCATCGGCGCAGCGATCGGTGCGATCGCCCTCAGCGTCGGCATCGGCTTCTCCTTCTCCTGGATGAACGCGGCGATCGCCGCCAAGGTGAAGAACGCCGAGATGGTTGGCATGCTGAGCATGTTCTGGCTGTTCCCGCTGATGCTGGCGAGCACTGTGTTCACGCCGGTGGAACAGATGCCGGGTTGGCTTCAGGGCTTCGCCAAGTGGCAACCGATCTCGGTGGTCGCCGACGCGGCACGGAATCTGAGCAACGGTATCCCGGCCGGTGATGCCGTGATGTGGTCGGTAGTGTGGATCATCGCCTTGCTGGCCGTGTTCATACCGATCTCGGTCGCCGTGTACCGGAGGGGATGATGACTGAAGCCGCAACCGATCGGATCGTCGAAGCAACATTCGGGCTCGTGGCGGAGCGTGGTCTCGGAAGCGTCACGATGACGGAGGTCGCCGACCGAGCCGGCGTCGCCCGCCAGACGCTCTACAACCATTTCTCAGACGTCGAGCAGATCATCGTCACCGGGATCGAACAGTACGCACAATCGGGATTCACACACCTTGTGGATCTCCTCGAGGCAACCGGCGCGGCCGAGGCGAAGATCGAATTGCTGGCTCGCTACACCGTCGCCGAGGGGAGCCACAGTCATGGGATTGAGGACGTTCGCAGCGCCCTCTCACCTGAGGCCCGTGCCCATCTCGATCGGCACCGAAGCGATTTCAGGACCCTCGTGGCCTCGATCATTGCGAGTGGCATGGCAGATGGGTCATTCGATTCTGGTCTCGATCCCGATCGTCATGCCGTGTTGGTCGAGGGCCTGCTGTTGTCTGCATCCGACCTTGCTGACGACGGTGGCGGTCCTGCCGCGGTCGCCGCAATGGTGTCGGAGTCGATACTTCGAGTGCTCCGGGCGCCCTGAGCACAGGTAGCCTCAGGCTGTCGAATCGAAGAGTTCGTAGGAAGTCGAGAGAGGAACCACCGATGAAGTACCGCACCCTTGGCAGCACCGGCTACAACGTGTCGGAGATCGGCTTCGGGGCGTGGGCGATCGGGGCCGACTGGGGAGACGTTGATGACTCGACCGCGATGGCGGCCCTCCATGCTGCCGTCGACGCCGGTGTCAACTTCATCGACACGGCAGACGTCTACGGAGACGGTCGGAGCGAACGGTTCGTAGCCCGTCTCGTTCGTGAACGATCCGATGTTGATCTGGTCGTCGCGACGAAGGCGGGGAGGCGTCTCGATCCACATACCGCGAACGGATACACCGGGGCCAACATCGAACGGTTTATCGACCGCAGTCTGACGAACCTCCGGGTTGATACGCTCGACCTGGTCCAACTCCACTGTCCGCCTACCGACGTCTACTACCAGCCGGAACTCTTCGAGGCGCTCGACGGGATCAAGGAGAAGGGGAAGATCGGGCACTACGGCGTCAGCGTCGAGCGGGTCGAGGAGGCGATGAAGGCCATCGAGTACCCCGGCGTTGAGACGGTCCAGATCATCTACAACATGTTCCGCCAGCGACCTGCCGAGCGCTTCTTCGATCTCTCCAAGTCCGCCAACGTAGGGATCATCATCCGGGTCCCACTCGCCAGTGGCCTGCTCACAGGACGGATGAACGCGGATACCGTGTTCGCGGCCGACGATCACCGTGCCTACAACCGCCACGGCGAAGCATTCGACGTCGGGGAGACGTTCGCCGGTGTCCCGTTCGATACCGGACTCGATGCCGTGAGCGAGTTGACCGGTGTGAGACCGGCAAGTTCGACGATGGCACAGTTCGCGCTGCGCTGGATTCTCATGAACGACGCTGTGTCGACGGCCATCCCCGGCGCGAAGAATCCCGAGCAAGCGATCGCCAATGCGGCGGTGTCGGACCTTCCGCCCATCGACGACGACACCATGGGGGACGTCACCGACGTGTACGAGCGGTCGATCAAGCCCTTCGTCCACGCCCGCTGGTAGCCGCCACGGCCTATCGTCTCCGTCATGCGTATCGGATATCAGGGAGAGCCGGGCTCCTACAGCTACCGGGCCGTCGGCGAGCTGTTCCCGGATTGCGAATCGGTTGGCATGAAGGGGTTCGCGACTGCCTTCGCAGCCCTTGAGGGCAGTGACGTCGATCGACTCGTCGTCCCCGTTGAGAACTCGACTACCGGATCGGTGTTACCCGTGCTTGATCGCCTCCCCGGGGGGGTTGGTCGTCAGCCGTTCGCGATCGTCGCGGAACACCTCGTCGAAGTGCGCCACGCCATCCTCGGAATCCCCGGAACGTCGATCGATGCCATCCGGGAGGTGCGGTCCCATCCGGAGGCGCTCTCCCAGGCCGAGCATCATCTTCTTGCCCTCGGCGTCGAGTCCTTCGCTCGCTACGACACGGCAGGAGCGGTTCGGGAGGTAGCCGAACTCGGCGACCCGACGATCGCGGCGCTGGCTCCACCAGGAGCTGCCGAGATCCACGGCCTCGAGATCCTGGAGCGGAACGTCATGGATCGCGATCACAACACGACTCGCTTCGTCGTGCTTGCTCCCGGCGAGCCTCAGGTCGATCCGGACGATGACAAGACAACGATGCTGTTCACGACGTCCCACACGCCGGGGGCATTGGCGCTGGTGCTTGCCGAGCTCGGGCTGCGGGGTGCCAACCTGACGCGGATCGAGTCCCGCCCATCGACCGAGGCGTGGTCGTACCGGTTCTTCGTTGACCTCGTCCACGAACCCGGACCGGAGGGGCTCGCCAAAGTGATCGATCCCCCACCCGCGACCTGTGCCGATCTCTGGGTCCTCGGCAGCTACGTTCGAGTGGCGGAGTAGCCGGGTGGCCGGGTAACCGAACTGCGTCTCGCCGGCGAGATCCTGACCGAGGAAGAACGCGCTATTCGAGGGCCGCCCGTATGTCATCGTGCTCGAGATACGGGTAGTCCTCCAGGACTTCATCGATCGACCGACCTGCGGCGAGTCGTCCAAGGATCATGCTCACCGTCACGCGAAGATCCCGGATGCACGGGACGCCACCCATGCGTTCGGGATCCACCGTGATTCGTTCAAACGCCATGCCATGATGGTAGAGGAGAAGACGTGCCGCGAGAAGGGGTTCGTTGCGGGCGGGGATCCAACGATCAGGGCGTCTCCGCAACTACCGTTGTATCTGGAGGTACAACGGATGGCGACTAGTACAACCAGCTTCGGCGGAGGAAGACGGGAGAGTCACGATTCTTCCGCGTATTACGCACGGCGCATGACACGTTCCGCGGAGCCCGGGGCGGTGGGCGAGGTGTGCGACGCGCCGGCCAACGTGCTCGACCAGGTCTTCGTGCAGTCATCCGAGTCGATGAACCAACTCCCCGACAATTGCGTGGCGCTCATGGTGACGTCACCGCCCTACAACGTTGGGAAGGACTACGACGAAGACCTCGATCTCGAGGAGTACCTGAACCTCCTCAGGCGTGTCTTCACCGAGACGTACCGGGTCGTCGAACCCGGGGGACGGATCGCCGTGAATGTGGCGAACCTCGGTCGCAAGCCGTATCTCCCACTCAACCACCTCGTGGGCGTCCTTCTCACCGAGATCGGATTCCTACTGCGTGGCGAGATCATATGGAAGAAGGCCAAAGCGGCCGGTGGATCGACCGCGTGGGGGTCGTGGCAATCGGCGAAGAACCCGACGCTCCGTGACGTACATGAGTATGTTCTCGTCGCATCGAAAGAGTCGTTCCGCCGGGAGCGGAAGGGCGATGACACGATCTCGAAAGAGGATTTCCTCGCAGCGACGATGTCCGTATGGGACATCCTTCCCGAGTCGGCGCGCAGAGTCGGACACCCTGCGCCGTTCCCGACCGAACTGCCGCGCCGTCTCATCGAGTTGTACACGTTCACGGGAGACCTTGTGCTGGATCCGTTTCTCGGATCCGGATCCACGGCGGTCGCCGCTGTGCAGACCGACCGGCACTTCGTCGGCTACGACACGGACTCGGACTACGCCGTCCTTGCGGAGAAGCGGATAGCTACGGCCCGTGCCGGGCATCGGGCGACGCTGTTTTGATCGACGAGCCGACCCGGTCGGACACCCCGATGGAGAGGGCCGTCCTGGCTACTGTGCCGTTCCTCGCGATCGGTCTCATCGGATCCGTGCCGCTCTTGCTCGTCCGGTGGTCGCCCCCTCCGTTCACCATCGTCATCGTTCATCTCGCGGCGCTCGTTCTCCTCGGACTGGTTGCAGTGATACGCCTCATGCCGTTGGCCGGCAACGATTGGTTCAAGGGGCAGTCATGGTCACCGTTCTGGCGACTGGCCGCTTCCGGGATCTCGGTGGTGTTCCTGGCAACCGGCATGGTCGGTCTCGTGACACTTGCATCTTCAGCCGCACTGCAATACCCGCCCTCCTTGCAATTCCTTCAACTGCTTTCCGCACTCGATATTGCATGGGCCGGTGCGGCCCTCATGATCGGGATCTACCGGGCATGGCGGCTCCCCGCTGCAGTGACGGCCGGCACGGTGCTCGCGATCATCTGTGTCTGGTCGATCTGGCGGTATCTCGACGTCGTCGGCTTCGGCCCGGCGGGCGAGTGGATCGTCGACTCGGCAGCGTTGGGCAGGTACGTACTGCCGTTCGACGTGGTCGCGGCGGTGCTAGCCGTTGGTGCGTTCGTGTTCGGGACCCGCCGTCAGGCGATGGAACAGGCGAGGCTCCAGTCGTAGGGCGCGTACTCGACCTTCGGCGATGAGTCGACCACCCACTTGGCATCGGCGTCCGGGAGCCATCCGGCGACGGATGTCGCGAGATCCTTCTTCCGGGAAGGGAGCAGCGTCGGCATCCGGTGCGGACGGGTGAAGTCGCCTCCGTACCAGAGGAAGATGCGGGAGAGTCTCAGAGTCCCGGCACTGCGATCGACCGCCGCACCGCCCCCGGCGAGAAACGAGCGCATCTGGTCATCGAGTTGTTCGTTGAGGTTCTCACCGAAGGGCTCGTACCTGAGCGTCGGGCAGGAGGCCGATCCACAGACGAGGGCGCCGTGGATTCGAGGATCTCCGAACCGCCGGATCTTCCCATGCTCGATGTCGTTCAGAGACACCGCCTCACCGGCGATCGTTACCCATGTCGCTTCGAACACTCCCGGGGTGCGGAGCACCGTCGTGGCACCGTCATCGAACGCATCGGAGGCAACCGCGAGCGCTCCGGCGTTGTAGAGATTGAGCCAGAACGCAAGCGCTCCATCACGAGACAGTGAGTCCGGATCGATGGTCTGCATCCGGTCCCGGAAACCGTCGAGGCCTTCTCTCTCATCGGGGAGCATGGCGATTCCGCCGGAGCGGAGTGTCTCAAGTATGCGTCCGAGGTCGACCGATTCAATCGCTCCGGTTCCCGACGGATCGGGTCGGCGGACTCGCCGGGCCCGAAGGATCGAGACCGCTACTGCTATCGGATTGGGTTGGTCGGCCATCGAGAACGCTCCGGGGACTAGCTCCCTGGCTCAACGGCGCAGATGACGCGTCTGTTCCCGCGCGTTTCCGTCAGTCCTCGACCGGCCGGGACTTGTAGAAGCGAAGGTACATGTATCCGGCGATGCCTGCGACGATCGATCCGATGAAGATGCCGATCTTGGCTTCATCGGAGAACAGGTGCGCGTCCGGACTTGATCGGAAGGCGAGCTCCGAGATGAACAGTGAAACGGTGAACCCGATACCCGCCAGGAACCCGAGCCCGATGACGTGGCCGAAGGTCGTATGACGCGGCAGCTGACCGAGATTGAGCTTGAGCCCGATCCACGTCGCAAGAGCGATTCCGACCGGTTTACCGACGATCAGCCCGACGGAGACACCGAGTGCGACTGGGCTGGTCACGGCCTCGATCACATCGATGTCGACGAAGCGCACTCCCGCGTTGGCTAGGGCGAAGAGCGGGATGACCAGGAATGACGACCAGGGATGCAGGGAGTGCTCCCACCGCTCGAGTGGTGAGACGGATTCCCTGGCGATCGCAGCGAGTTCGAGGGCGTCCTGATCGAGGCGGGCGTGGGCCTGCGGTGACGCCGCGTCGCGATCCCACCGTTCGAGGATCCACCCTGCCCGACGTCGGAAATCTACGTCGCTGTAGTAAGCCCGTGCCGGGACCAGCAGGCCCAGAATGACGCCGGCGACGGTCGCGTGGACCCCGGATTCGAGGAAAGCGAACCAGGTGAGCAACGCCAGCGGGAGGTAGAAGATGCCGGCGCGAATTCCAGCCTTGCGAGCCACAACGATCAGAGCCAGAGCACCGGTTGCGACGATCAACCAGATGAAGGCAAGGTCGTCCGTGTAGAAAACGGCGATGACGAGGATCGCCCCGATGTCGTCGACGATCGCAAGTGCCAGAAGGAACAACTTCGCCCCGATCGGTACCCGGGTCGAGAGCAGAGCGATCACGCCGACGGAGAAAGCGATATCGGTGGCCATCGGGATTCCCCATCCGGCGATAGCGTCGGACGGGCCGCTTGACGCAACGAATGCGACGTAGATGAGGGCAGGGACAACCATCCCGCCGAGGGCGGCTACGGCGGGGAGTGAGGCCTTCTTCACCGAGTTCAATTCGCCGATGACGAGTTCGCGTTTGATCTCGAGGCCCACGACAAAGAAGAAGATCGCCATCAAGCCGTCGTTGACGAAGTGCTTCAGCGACTCGTCGAAGTGGAACCCCGAGACTTCGAACGTGATGTGGATGTCCCAGAATTCGAAGTAGGACTCGCCCCAGGCCGAGTTCGCCCAGATGAGAGCGAGGATCGTGGCGGCGAGGAGGACGATCGCACCGGACGCCTCCGTTTTTGTGAACCCGAGCGCCGGGCGAATGAATCGTCTCGGGATCAGTTGGTCTGAGTTAATCCAGGTTTTGTGGAGCGGTTCGGTGTCTCGGTCCATGCGAATCCAGAGAGTAGCGGTCATGACCGACTGTCCGCCTCCGGCCCTCATTACCATCCCATCGTCTGGAAAGGTATTGGTGCTACTCGACGTTCTCAGGATCATCGGCGGGCTGATCGCTCTCATCTACGCGGCCGACCGACTCGCAAAGTCGGCAGTGCGGATCTCGCACGCCTTCGGCGTGTCCGTGATCTTCATCGGTGCCGTCGTCGTCGGTTTCGGTACGTCAGTTCCGGAGTTCGTCGTCTCGGCGCTCGCCGCGTTAGAAGGTGAACTCGACCTGGCGGTGGGGAACGTCGTCAGTTCGAATGTCTCGAACGTGACCCTCGTGCTCGGTGCGGCAGCACTGATCACCCCGATCGCTGCGAGAAGGCGGGTCATCAAGCGTGAGGGTGCCCTCATGTTCGCGTCCGTCGCGCTTCTCGCAGCGTTTCTGGCCAACGGATGGCTCGACGCCTGGGAGGGCTTCCTACTGCTCGGCCTTCTCGGTGTAGCGATCTGGCTCATGATCCGATGGTCGAGCAGTGATCCGGATGCCGTGTCCGACCCGATCGATGGCGAAGGCGAGTCGTTCGACGCCGCCAGTCTGGCGGACATCCACTGGTGGCGCAAAGAAGTGGGCAAGGAGATCCTCATCGGTGTCGGCGCGTTGATCGTGACGATCATCGCTGCGGACTTCCTGCTCGACGGCGTCATCGGTGTCGGAGTGCACTTCGGACTCTCGACCCTGTTTCTCGGTCTGATCACCGGCGTGGGCACGAGCCTCCCCGAACTCGCGGCGGGCATCGCTGCCGCTCGCAACCGGGAACCGGAGTTGGTTCTGGGGAACGTTCTCGGATCGAACATCTTCAACTCTTTGGGAGTCGTCGGACTCGCAGCAATCCTCGGGCCGGGAGAACTGAGTGCCATCACCGTTCCTCTGCTCGCGAT
This sequence comes from Actinomycetes bacterium, assembly GCA_023336855.1. Classification (GTDB taxonomy): domain Bacteria; phylum Actinomycetota; class Acidimicrobiia; order Spongiisociales; family UBA5794; genus JAHEEL01. The sequence goes on along the minus strand of JAMBLK010000250.1, from coordinate 6,657 downwards.
CATGGTCGGGATCGTCTTCGTCGCCGGCGCGTTCGCTCTCACCGGGAAGCGCATCAATCGCACCGAAGGCGGGATCCTGCTGGTCGCGTTCGTCGCGTTCGTCGTCTACGCGTTCGTGTAGGCCGGGAACAGGACGCGTGCATCGGGGTCCGGACTCCGCAAGGGGGTTGACCCTTCCTCGAATCAGACTAGAATTATAGTCATGCCAAAAGTGCTCTCCCTGTCCGAAGTCAAGGCCAAGCTCTCCGAGGTCGTCGACGAGATCGACACTACTCACGAGCGGGTGACGGTCACGCGCAACGGCCGTCCGGTGGTTGTTCTTGTGAGTATCGACGACATCGAAGCGATCGAAGAGACAGTGGCCATCCTCTCCGACCCTGCCGCGGTGCGCCAGATCGAGCAAGGAAGGGCCGCCATAGTCGCGGGTGATCTCGCTTCGCGGGATGAGATCGAAGCGATACGCGATCGGCTCCAATCCGGTGCGACATGACCGGAGCGCCATGGGACTTGGTCGTTGCCGGACCCGCCCGGCGTGCGGTCGACCGCCTTCCCTCCAAGATCGCCGTCGCCGTTCTCGACTTCATCCTTGGTCCGCTACTCGAGAATCCCCGCCGGGTTGGCAAACCGCTACGCGGGGAACTCTCGGGACTCCACTCCGCCAGGGTTGGCGCATACCGTGTGGTCTATGAGGTCAGCGCCGAGGACCACACCGTCCGTGTGATCTACATCGATCACCCTGCCGACGTCTATCGACCTCGATAGCCCGACGATCAAGGGCCCGGTACGAGTGTCTGTACCGACTCGGTTGCTGCGTCGACCTGTGCTCGGGTCCAGTTCATGGGGGAGTACTCGCCTGCGAGCCAGAGGGGGATCATGTCGTCGTAGTGGGGGTGATCCGTGTGTCCCGACTGGCCGGTCGTATGTGTGCTGAGCGAACGCGAGAGATCACCGAGATCGACGAGCATCCTCATCGATGGGAGCCAGTCGGTCTCGAATCCCTCGTAGGCCGTCCACCCGGTCGCGTTGACGAGGTCGGAACCACCGGACGTCTCGTACGGACCCCTGTTGAAACGGTCATCGATCACGCCGATCCCGGTTTCGCCGAGCGTCTGGTTGCGGAACACAGAGCCGTGCATCTCTCCCCAGTTCCAGCCCGTCGGGTCATCGCCGAACCATCCCTTGAGATCATCGTAGGCAGCGTCGACCGAACGCTGGAGAATCGTATCGCGGTCCTCAGTCTCAGCCGTTGTCTGGTCGTCCCAGAACGGATCGTCGGGGTTCTCGAGCATCTGTCCGACGACGTAGAACCAGCGTCCGGCACCGTTCGGCCAGTAGTCCTCCGGCAGGTCGTCGTGGAAGGTGAACTCCATGATCCGTGCCCAGACGGCGTTGAATGCGGCGGCACCGGCGGAGTCGACCTGGTTGCCGAGATCCCACGTCGCCAAGACCTCGTTGACCGGGGATGTGACGCCGGCGAGATACGGGATGACCTGCTCGGCGTTGAGGCTGTAGGAATCGAACTGGATCGAGGCATGCTCATCGAGACCGATGCCACTGTTCGAGCCGACGAGATCGACGATCCGCCGTGCGCGGTAGCCGAAGTTCCAGTCGTACGTGAGCATGTACGGGTAGTCATCGTCCACGACAGCGTTGTTCGCCGTCACGATGTAGCCGCTGTCCGGATTGAAGGACCGGGGGAGCTCGTCGAACGGGATGAAGCCGATCCACTCGTACTCATCCGTCCAGCCGGGTACGGGGAGGGTTCCGTCGCCGTTCGCCCGGATCGGGATTCGGCCCGGCGACTGGTAGCCGATGTTGCCCTCGATGTCGGCGTACACGACGTTCTGCGAGGGAACGGCGAACGATCGCAGCGCCGTGCGGAAGTCGTCGAAGTTGGCGGCCGTGTCGAGTCCCATGAACGCCTCAACGACCCCGGGATTCGTGTCGAGCGCCGTCCAACGGAGAGCGATCGCGTACGGTTCTGGCGTTTCGATGCCTGAATCCGTGAACTCCTCCAGGTCTCCGTAGGCATCCGAGATGATGGGGCCGTGTCTGGTGGCCTTGACCTCGATGGTGATGGGGTTGCCGCCTGCGACGTTGATCGTTTCTTCGTGGACGTCCATGTCGACCCAGGCGCCGTTGACCTCGTACTGATTCGGGTTGTCGGGATTGATCCTCTCCACGAAGAGGTCCTGGACGTCCGGTCCCAGGTTGGTGATTCCCCACGCCATGTTGGCGTTGTGTCCGATGATGACACCCGGCACCCCGGCGAATGAGAAGCCGGCTACGTCGAACGGGCACGCCTCCGACACCTCGGTGCAGTGGAGGCCGTTCTGGTACCAGATCGAGGGCATCTGGATCGCGAGGTGAGGGTCGTTGGCGAGGATCGGTGCGCCGGTATCGGTGTGTTCCCCGGATACGACCCACGAGTTGGAGCCGATGCCGGCCTCCGGGTCGCCGGCGCCGAGCGCCGCGACGAGATCGAGCTTCGCCTGGACCGAGGCGAGGGCAGTACGGATCCCGGGGGTCACTCGCAAGGATGCAGCTGGCACCGAGTCGTTGGTGCCGGCCGGCACGATGTATGGATTGAGGTCACCCGGGTACGGCGGGAAAAGCTGAAAGACCTGCTCTTCGCTGAGTGTTCCGAGCAGCATGGCTCGCTCGATCTCAGCATCCATGTTGCCGCGAAGGTCCCATGCCATCGCGATGCCCCATGTCAGCGTGTCGAGAGGATTCCACGGCTCCGGGTCGTAGCCGTGGTTCAGGAGCTCGAGGATCGTGTACTCGAAACTCAGGTCGCTTGGGGATTGGGTGGCGAGGTAGGCGTTCACGCCCTCCGAGTAGGCCTCCATGACCTCGAGGTCAGCGGGTGTCGCGGCAGCGAGCTGTGCCGTGGCAACGTCGTGCCAGCCGAGGGTCCGCAGAAACGTATCGGTCTCCACCTGAGAATCGCCGAACATCTCGGACAGGCGTCCAGCGCCGATGTGACGCCATACGTCCATCTGCCAGAAACGCTCCTGGGCATGAACGAATCCCTGCGCAATGAAGAGGTCATGCGGATTGTCGGCATAGATGTGAGCGATGCCCATGTCGTCGCGCACGATCTCGACGCTCGCCTCGAGTCCGGCGATGGCGACTTCTCCATCGACGTCCGGGAACGCGCGCCTCACAGAGACACGGCCGAACAGTGCCACGCCGAGCACCACGATCACGAGAAGGGCCACGATGGTGCCGAGCACGATCTTCCACCATCTGCGCGACTGCTTCGGCCCTTCGCCCGGCGCTGCTGGATCGGTCATGACCGGCGATCGTACTCGTTTCTTGTTGAGCCATGCCGTCGTACCATGAGGGCATGGCAGATACGACCGAGTCGGAAGACACACAGAACGACGACGAGTCCATCACTCCGCAGGTGGTCGATGCTCCAGGCGATGTTCCCGTCGATGAAGGAGATGAGAGCGGAGGCACCTTCGTAACCGAGCCTTCGAAACTCATCAGGATCGCCTCGATGACCAGGGCGATGCTCGAAGAGGTCCGGGCATCGGGTATGGATGATCTCGGGAGGCGGAGGCTTCTCGCCGTCTACCACCGTTCCATCGACGAGTTGAGGGACGTGCTCTCCGACGACCTCAAAGAGGAACTCGATTCGATCTTCGTGCCGCTCGAGAGTGAGACCCCGACCGAGCCGGAGATACGGGTCGCTCAGGCGCAGCTCGTCGGGTGGCTTGAAGGACTCTTCCACGGAATCCAGGCGTCCCTGTGGTCACAGCAGATGTCGGCGCAGGCCCAACTCGAGCAGATGAGTCATCGTCGGGCACTCGAAGCGCCGAGCGATGAGGAACAGCCGGGGCTCTACCTTTAGATCACATCGATCCAGGGGCCGTCGGCCCGACTCACGCTACGATGTCCCTATCGTTTGAAAGGATGATGCGTGATGCAGGCACCGATGCTGATCCAGCCGACCGCGGTGGTGGTGAATCGGTATCACGTTGATCTGACCGATCAGACGGTCCGATTCGAGCCGGTGCAGAGCGAAGATCTCGAGGATGCGCTCGGCGGCATCGCCAGGGCGACCAAGCTGCTTGCCGATGTCGACGTCGACGACCCGTATGCCCCGTCCTCACCGCTCATCATGAACCTCGGTCTGTTGAGTGGCACCCGTGTCATGACGGGGCTGCGGACGTTCTTCCACGGATACTCTCCGTTGAAGGTCTCCGACAGCGGAGCACCGGGTTTGATGTGGAGTGCAGGGAGCGGGCACTTCGGGACGAAGCTGCGTGGCCTTGGGATCGATGAGGTGATCTTCACCGGGAGAGCGAAGTGTCCCGCGCTTCTCCGAATTGCACCGGGGGCCGATGAAGGTCGTGCGCGCTTTGAGTTCCTCGATGCGTCCGACCTGTCGGGACTTACCGTCAACGAGCGGATCCAGGATCTGCACGGCCGGTACCCCGACGCCCACTTTGCGGCCATCGGACCTGCGGGTGAGCACTTTGAAGCGGTTCGCTACGCCGCGATCGCTCTCTCGACCGACAACCAATTCGAGACGGGGGATCCCAAGGCCCGATTCTGTGGTCGCGGCGGTTACGGCGGCGTCATGGGTTCGAAGAACCTCTGGGCGATCGCCGCGGACGGGTCCGATCCGGGGCGAGTGCGTGGGCTCCGTGATATCAATCGGGAGATCAATACAGGGCCGGGGAGTGCCCGATACCGTGACCTCGAAGGTGACCGCGGCGGCACCTGGAGGAACGTGAAGTGGATGCATGAGGAGCGAGCCCTCCCCGAGTTCAACTTCGCGCCGACCGGCTCGAGCGATGCAGTCGCACTCCATCGGCCGAGCGTCGAGGCAGGGCCGTACGTCGTCAAAGCGGAGGGCTGCTACCTCTGTGGAATCCGTTGTCACAAGAACGTCTACGACGAAGACGCCGCCGGTGGGGCCGGGGCTTTCCGCGGAAAGGTCGACTACGAACCGATCGCGCTGCTCGGTTCGAACCTCGGGATCTATGAGCCCAACGCGGTGCTGACGCTCATCAAGCTCAACGATGAGATGGGGATGGACGCGATCTCTCTCGGTGTGACGCTCGGATACGTGATGGACTACAACCGGCGGAACAATGCAGATCTCGTGAACGGCCTGAGCTTCGGTGACTTCGACGGTGCAGCAGAAGCGATTCGCGCGGTTGCCGCGGGCCTTCTCCCCGAGATCGGCATGGGGGTCAAGAGGATCGCGGACCGAACCGGCGAGGACGGCTACGCCATGCACTCCAAAGGGGTCGAGTATCCGGCGTACGAGCCGCACACCAATCCGGGCTTTCCATGGGCGCTCGCTGGCGGGCACATGTCGTTGCGCACGTTCATGCTCTACTTGACCGAGCGGCAGACGGACCTCGACTACTGGGTCGACGCGATCACCGAGACCGGTCCGATGTATCTCCTGGACGACATCACCGGTCTCTGCAAGTTTGCGAACATGAGCCCCGAACTCGAGGCCGAGGCATTGCGGATGGCTACCGGGCTTGACGTTACCGGCGACGACCTCGCCCGCGTGGCGATGAGAACGCAATTGCGTGGATATGCCAATGAGCGTCGGCAAGGGTTCGACGTTGATGACTATCGCCTCCCTTCCGAGGCGCACGGACCCATGGGGAGTGGAGGCGGTGAAGTGTTCATCACACCGGAGTTCTTCGACGAGCTACGGCTGCGGGTGATCGAGAAGATGGACCGGCGGGCCGCCGAGTCCGGCATCCCGACCGCATGATGACCGATGGCTGAGTATCGTCGTTGTCCATGAACCTGCTCTCCTTCGCCCACGATCTCGATCTCGACCGACCGATCATGTTGCTCGCGATGTCCGGATGGGTGGATGCGGCGTCGGTCGGGACCGATGCCATCGAGATCATCGCCGAAGACGGCGACGTGGTCGCCGCGTTCGAACCGGATGAACTCTTCGACTACCGGTCGTCCCGGCCCATATTGAACTTCTCTTCGGGTGAATTGACGGAGATATCTTGGCCGCGCCTCGAGATCGTTCATCGCACGATCGACGGGGTCGATCTCCTCATCGCCACCGGGAACGAGCCGGACTTCCGATGGCAGCAGCTGACACGCGAGTTCGTCGAACTCGCCGATCGGTACGACGTGAGCCGGTTCGTGACGCTCGGTGCCGTACCGGCTCCGGTGCCGCACACGCGTCCGGTCAGGGTCGTGTGCACGACGTCGGATCCCGGGATGCTTCGCGAAGGAGACGAGGTTCTGCCGAACGATCTCGTGGTGCCTGGCGCGGCAGTCAGCGTGCTCCGACAGGCGATCGCAGACGCCGGCGTCCCGGCCATCGGATACTGGGTACAGACCCCTCACTACCTCCAGAGTCCCTTCCATCCCGGCGTGTTGCGCCTGATGGAGCGCGTCGGCGCCCAGATCGGAGTCGAGTTTCCGATCGCGGACCTGGCGGAGAAGGCCGCGGCCCAACTCGAGGAGATCGATCGTGATCTCGAAGAGCGAGCCGACGCGAAAGAGTACGTGGAGCGCCTCGAGCAGATGCAGGACAGGCAGGATGAGCAGGACGAGCCGACACCAGTGTTCTCTTTCGATGACATCCCGTCCCCCGACGAGATCGGCGCAGAAGTAGAGAAGTTCCTCCGCTCAGCGGATGAGGAGTAG
>JAMBLK010000249.1 GCA_023336855.1 Actinomycetes bacterium | reverse complement strand
TTCGTCGTGGACCTCAGTCAACCGGGGTGTGTCGAGCAGATCGTCTCGGTCCGTGAAATCCTCGAAGAACGCCGGGTCACCCTTGTCGGAGCGTGGGACTTGACTGAGCTGCCGGATGACGACCCGTTCGCGATCCGCCTCCCGACGCTGCTCATCGCGAACAAAGCCGATGTGATCCCCGACATCGAGGGCGACCTCGCCGTTTGTCGGGAACTCGGCGACCTCCACTTCCCCACCATCGCGGTGTCGGCGACCACGGGCGAGGGCCTCGACGAGATCGGGCCGTGGCTCTTCCGGAACCTCAACATCGTTCGCGTGTACACGAAGGTGCCGGGGAAAGAGGCGGACAACGACCGGCCGTACACCGTTCGTCATGGAGCCACCGTCGCCGACGTCGCCAGCCTCGTGCATCGGGACCTCGCCGCCTCGTTCCGTCACGCCCGCGTGTGGGGCCGCGGCTCCTACGACGGCCAGCAGGTCGGCAAAGACCACGTGGTAGAAGACGGCGACATCCTCGAAATCCACACCTAGAACGCGTACCCAGGGTACGCGGCGTCCTATTTGGCGCAGCCAGCCCGCTGAATGAGCAGACGAGAGCGCATCGCGTCTTCATCGAACCTTCACATTCGCGATCGGGCACCATTCATACGGTCGCGGTTTCATACGGGCATCGTCAGAAAGGAACACGATGATCCGCAGAATTGCCCTCGGAGCCGCAACAGCGCTCCTCGTCGTCGGCCTCCCCGTCGCCGCCCTGGGCGCCTCCCAGAGCCTTGGCGACGACTACATACCCAGTGTCACCTCGGAGCCAATCGAACTCAGCCAGGAAATGGAGCTCGAAGCCCAGGAACAGATCGGTACGCCGTCGGAAGATGCCGTCCAGGCTGAAGTCCAGGCGCAGGCCCAGGAACAACAGCGTATCCAAGAACACATCGCGACGGGGATCCCCGATGATGTGGATCCGATCCAAATGCGGACGCGATCCAATGAGCAGGTTCACGCCAACACGCAAGCGAACACCGGCACACAGGCCCACGGCCAGACACAGGCCCAGGCCGGAGACGGCGAGTGCGAAAACGATGGCGATTGCCCGAACGCCTGATATCCAACAGTAGGAAGGGAACGACCCGCACCATTGGCGGGTCGTTCCCTTCTACGATTCCACCATGCCACGCATCCTCGTTGTCGACGACGAACCGAAGATTCGGAAGATCGTCACCTCCTACCTCAAACAGGAGGGCTTCGACGTGTCCGAGGCAGAGGACGGTCCGGGCGCCGTCGAGATGGCCGAACGATTCGAGCCCGACGTGATCATCCTCGACGTCATGCTCCCCGGCTTCGATGGCATTGAGGCGCTCCGGCAGATCAGAACGAAGTCGGACGTCTACGTGATCATGCTCACAGCACGCGGCGAAGAGACCGACAAACTCATCGGCCTGTCGGTCGGTGCCGACGACTACGTGACCAAGCCGTTCAGCGCGAGAGAGCTCGTCGCACGCGTGAAAGCCGTCCTCCGCCGAAGCCGTCAGGGCAACGGCCAGGAGACCGATCGAATCACTGTCGGGCCGCTCACGCTCGACAACACCACCCGTATCGTCACCGTAGATGAGACACCGGTGGACCTGACGGCTCTCGAATTCGACCTACTCGGAGCGCTCGCGTCGGCACCCGGTCGGGTGTACAGCCGGGGGCAACTCATCGAGAAGGTCTGGGGTTGGGACTTCTTCGGGGACGAGCGAATCGTCGACGTCCACGTTCGTAAGATCCGGCAGAAGATCGGTGACGACCCTGCCGATCCCCGATTCATCGCGACCGTGCGAGGCGTCGGGTATCGATTCGTGGATCCATCATGAATGCGTTCAGCGGCCTCGGGCCTCGTCTCTTCCTCTCCCACCTTCTCGCGATCGGAACCGCGACAGGGACCTTCATCGTCACCTTCCGCCTCCTCGCACCCGAGGTCTTCGGGCGACGGATCCAGGGCACCCAGGGTCCGGGAGGGTCATCCGGTTCGGCGGGTTGGGGCCATGAAGTGGTCGAGACGTTCGAGAGCTCCGTGGACATTGCGATCTTTGTCTCGATCCTCGTAGGAGCGGCCGCCGCAGCCCTTGTCGCCTGGTTCATAACGCGCCTGCTGTCCAGACCCGTCAAGGAGATCCGTTCGACGACACATGCCCTGGCGACCGGGAACTACTCCGAGCGGGTCACAGAGCCTTCGATCGACGAACTCGCCGACCTCGCTCGAGACGTCAACTCGTTGGCCGACGCTCTCGAGTCGACCGAGGTACATCGGGCTCAGCTGATCTCTGACGTGACGCACGAACTCCGCACGCCGCTGACATCGATCGACGGGTACGTGGAGGGAGCTGCCGACGGTGTGTTCACCAGCGAGGAGATGCTGGGAGCAGTCACCGAAGAGACCCGGCGAATGAGGAAGCTCATCGACGACATCTCGCTGCTGTCGCGAGCACAGGAAGGGTCGCTCGTATTCGAACGGGTCAACACCGACATATCCGAGATCGCGGACCAGACCGCAGAACGGCTCCGACCGCAGTTCGAGGCGTCCGGCATCATGCTCGCAGTATCAACCGTTCCGGCCGTTGCGTCTGTCGACCCGGCTCGCATCGGACAGGTCCTCACAAATCTTCTCGGCAACGCCCTCGGTCACGCCAAGGCAGACGGCGTGGTCGCGATGACCGTCAAGATGGACTCCGCCGGGGTGACCGTGACCATCAGCGACGACGGCGACGGAATCACCTCTGAAGACCTCCCGCACGTCTTCGACCGCTTCTATCGAGGGACCTCGACGAGCCGGGCCGGCACCGGAATCGGGCTGGCGATCGCCCGTGACATCATCGATGCCCACGGCGGCGAGATCACGGCACGGTCCGATGGTCCGGGGACCGGCGCCACGTTCGCCGTCCTCCTCCCCTAAC
>JAMBLK010000248.1 GCA_023336855.1 Actinomycetes bacterium | reverse complement strand
GCTTCTCCTACTAGGACTCCCAGAGCGGCGCCGCCTACCACGTCGAGGGGGAGGTGGGCTCCCGCGTAGATTCGGGTAACGCCGACGCCGACCGCGAAGCCATGGAGAGCGATGCACTCGGCTAGGGATCGGTCTTTGGAGATGATGGTCGCCAGGGTGGATGCCACGGCCGCGTGCCCGGAGACGTAGCCGAGGCTTCCATCGGTCTGTGTTGAGAGGCGCAGGTTCGTGGTCCGATCGTGGTCGTACGGCCTGCCCCGTCCAACCATCTTCTTCACACCCTTCGCCACCAGCCACGTCGTGAACCCGGCGGCCGCATACGCCAGTGCCGGGTCGGGGCGGCGTGTTCTCCAGTAGGACCAGCCGGCGAGGAGAAAGGGTGCGCTGAGGCTGCCGGCTTGCATCGGTGCCCACACGAGCGGCGCCAACTCGTCCGGAGCGTCGTTGATGCTTCGATAGATCTTGCGTTCCCAATCCGGGAGTCCACGACGTGCCTCGACCGCGGAGCCGACGAGACCCACGAGGGCCGTACCGATCCTCAGAGCCTTACGTAGATTCATCGCTGCATTCCGTCCCTTGTCACTCGGCTACCCGCGATTCCGGATGCGACGTGCCGGATCGAGTCGCTTGATCCGATCGAGCGGCGCCGTTGTCCGTCCGGTTGTGCGAACGATCTCGTCCCGGATCCTCCGATCAAAGTAGTCGTCGCGCTCCTTGAGTGCCGTCTGGGTGGCGCCGCTGAGGGCTTCCGGCTGCACTCGTGGAGTAGCAGCGGCCACGGCGTCGGGACCCAGAACCCCGGTCGCGCATCGAACGGCGCGTTCGGGACCGACCAAGAGAGCGCTCGACGCAATCAACTCAGCGACATCGTTGTTGAGGAGGAGTCGCGATGCAGCGAGCTCGCTGAAGCCGAAATCTATGATCCATGCGACTTCCGTCTCGTCCAAGAACACGTTGGCAAGCCGGAGGTCGCGATGAGCGATTCCGTGATCACGCAGGGTCGCCACCTGGTTCCAGATCTCAGTGAGGATTTCATCGGTGAGTTCGTCGGCGCTGATCGAGTCGAGGGATCGGCCGTCGATGGCCCTGTATGCAAGGAGCATGGAGTACTCCTTTTCGCCGATGAGGCCGACCGCAATAAGTGGCGGGGTTCGGACGCCGGCTGCGGATGCGCTGTACGAGAGGAGAGCTTCGTGTTCCACGGCCCGTCGAAGGGTGGAGAACGCCGGTTCATCCCCGATATTCTTGAACCGAAACTGGCGGTAGAGATGGAAGAGAAGATCGGCGCTGCGTTCGTCGGTGCTCAGCGTCTTGACGAATACCCGGCTGTCATCGGCGGTCTCGACGAAGTAGGGAGTAGATCCCCGTGCGTCGACCTGTGCTGCATCGAGACGGGTCACGTCGATTCCCGACCGTTTGAGCGTCGCCACGATCTCCTCGCCGGAGGGATGGCGATTGGGTGAACCGGCGACGAACAGGATCCCGGATCCGACGGCCACCCCGATCGACAGCGCTAGGACGAGTTCCGCGGGGAGGTTCGATCCCAGCGTGAGGCGCACGATGATCAGAAACGTGAGTGCTGCCCAACTGACTCGCTGCCACCGACGGTGCAGCCACGGCGTTGCCGCGGTGATAGCCGCCGCCAGAGCGGCGACGTACGGGTAGTACGCCGTCTGGGCAACGACAACGGTTCCGCGTTCGGGCGTGAAGGCATCGTCGGCAAGGAGATTGGAAATCCATGCGAGCGTGCCCCACGTTGCCGCGGCGGCGACAAGAGCGGCGAGCACAACGATGATGAGCCGACGGAAGTCCCGTTGCCGAGCAAAGACGACGAGGATGATCATCGGAACGGCAAGGACGAGCGCCGTGATGATCAGGCCGGTGATCTCGGTGATCGCCCCGGCAGTATCGTCGAAGATCTCGCTGAGATCCTGTCCGAGGCCGCCGAAGACGTCGGGGAAGATCAACACGATGAGAGTCGTCGCAATACCGACGATCGAAGCCGTCACGAATCGGAGGGCATCCGTGGGAGAGCGGACGGTTCGATCTGGGTCGGGGATGTTGATTTGCACGGACGTCGTCATGGCGCTCCGGTCTCGGCCGCGGAGGCGCGGATAGTACCCGCGCTGTGGGCTTCTCAGTGCCTCGAGACGGACGTTTGTGCCTACGACCCCACCAGAGGTGGTCGCAAGCACAAACGATGCTGGACAGACCTGCGAACGGATGATGCCGGCGATGGATATGGTCTGAGCATGACGATCGACGATCCACTATCGCTTTGGGACTACCGGCGCCGGGTACAGGAGCAGTACCGACGCGTTCGGGCCACCGGCGTGGGCGACTCCTCGTGGCGGCGTTGGCGGTCCGACCGGGACCACCTGTTCGCCACCCACACGCAGAGCCCCATCGAGATCGAGCGTCGAGGCAACGACGCCGGATTGCCGTTCTTCCCCTATGACCCGGCGTGGCGGATCGAAGCCATCGTTGCTCCCGTCGAACCGGTTCCGATGCCTGCCGCTCACAGCGCAGATGGTGCAACGCCGCTCATTCGATTCGCTTCGGTGTCGTTCCCGCCGCCCTTCGGGTCCGAGACGCTGGAACTGTCTCTCTATTGGACCGACGTGTACGGTGGCGGCGTCTTCCTGCCGTTTCGTGACGGAACGAACGGCGACGAGACCTACGGAGGAGGGCGCTACCTGCTCGACTCGATCAAGGGTGCAGATCTGGGTTCGGCTGACGACCGGGTCGTGCTTGACTTCAACTTCGCCTACCACCCGTCGTGCGTCTACAGCGACCGGTGGTCATGTCCGCTGGCGCCGCCGGAGAACCAACTCGCCGCCGCAGTGAGGGCGGGAGAGCGTCTGGCCTGATCGATCCGATCGGACTGGTGCGTTGATCACATCGTTTGTATCCACGACCAGAGCTGTCATGGTCGTAGACACGAACGACGTCAGGTTCTCAGCTGCAGCCTGTCGTATCTCCACAGGTCATGCAGACGTAGCACGAACCGCTACGCACGGTCATGTGGCCACATGCAGAGCAGGCCGGTGCATCGCCCATGAGATCACCGAGCGATGCCTCGGCTGCCGTGATGGCAGCAGCCGTGGCGGTTCCCGGCCCGTCGGAGACCACTGCGGAGGCATAGGCCGGTGCCGGCTCGGGGAGCCTGCTGGTGTCGTTGTCGACGAACTTGGCGGCAGCCACTTGTGCGTCGACGTCGATTTCCGCCGCCGCGTCCGTGAGATCGAGCTGGGTGCCGGCCTCGACGGCGATGCCCTTCGGGGGCTCCGGCAACTCGCCTGAGCGATCCGGCGGAACCTGTACGAGCTCATCGCGTTCGAGATACTCGAGTCCGAGAGCTCTGAACACGTAGTCGATGATCGAGTTGGACATCTTGATGTTCGGGTGCCCCTCGACGAAGCCGCGAGGTTCGAACGTCTGGAACGTGAACGTGTCGACGTACTCCTCGAGCGGAACACCGTATTGGAGGCCCTTCGAGACGGCGATCGCGAAGCAGCTCAGAACACCACGCAGCGTTGCGCCCTCCTTCGCCAGGTCGATGAAGAGCTCACCCAGAGTGCCGTCTTCGTACTCGCCGGTGCG
>JAMBLK010000247.1 GCA_023336855.1 Actinomycetes bacterium | reverse complement strand
TCGGGGTCGGTCCTGGTGGTGAATCCTTCAGCGATGTCTGGAGAGAACTCCTGGTCTGTCACGACGTTCGTGAATCCTGCTTGTGCGAGTTCAAGTTGGGCGGCCTCTGCCGACATGCCTGCAGTGTCCGGTACTTCGAGGGAGAACGGGCCTTTCGAGACAGTGAGGTCCACCAGTGATCCTGCAACGGCCGGCGTGCCCCCCGGCGGGCTCTGCGCCATGACGGTCTGTTCCTGGACGTCCTCGGAGAGGGAGTACTCGACAGATCCGACCTGGAAACCCTGCGCCTCGATGAGAGCTCTAGCCACCTCTTCAGTGTCTCCGATCACTTGTGGAACGGTGAACTGTTCGGTGCCGGCTGACTCGATCAGGGTCACGAACGATCCCTTCTCGACTTCGGTGCCCGCAACCGGGTCGGTGTCGATGACAATGCCCTGGGGAACTGTGTCACTGTTCTCGAGGCGGCTCAACACTTTGAGATCGAGTTCCTGGAGAGTCCGAGACGCCGCCTCCGCTTCCACGAGTTGCAGATTCGGGATCGTCACCAGATCCGAAGAGGCGCCTCCTCCGGTGAAAAGGCGGAAGAGGATGAACACGCCGACGGCAAGCAGAGCCAAAAGGGAGATGACTGCGGCGACGTAGGTGCCCTGGCCGGTCGTGCTGTCCTCGGTCTGGTATGCGATGGCCCGGGCGGTCTCGTCCGGGGGAACGGTTGCCGGCGGGGGAACGAGTGCGGTGGCTGCTGCCGCAGCCGCTGCCCCGACGACGATGGGTTGGCGCCCGGAGAGGAAGAGGAGCAGGTCGGAGCGCATGTCCGCCGCCGTGGCGTATCGATCATCGGGATTCTTGGCCATCGACGCTTCGACGATCGCAGAGAGTTCGGGGGGGACGTCCGCGTTGATTTGAGAGACGGAAGGGGCGTACTCCGAGACGTGCTGGTAGGCCACCGCGACGGGACTCTCTCCCGTGAACGGGGGGCGTGCGGCGAGCATTTCGTACAACACGACACCGAGGGAGTAGACGTCTGAGCGGCCATCCGCCGGCAGTCCCTGAGCCTGTTCGGGGGAGAAGTAGGTTGCCGTGCCGATGACGGCGCCGGTTCTGGTCAACTCTTCGGAGTCGTCGAGGGCCCGTGCGATTCCGAAATCGGTCACCTTCACGGAACCGTCGTGGGTGATCATGATGTTGCCGGGCTTGATGTCGCGGTGGACCACGCCGGCTTGGTGAGCGACGGTCAGGGCGGCAGCGGTCTCGGCGGCTATCTCAGCGGCTCGGCTGGGGAATAGTGCCCCTTCCGACTTGAGGATGTCGCGCAGGGTTCGACCTTCGATCAGTTCCATGACCATGTAGTAGGTCGAGCCCTCTTGGCCCCAGTCATAGATCGCCACGATGTTCGGATGGCTCAGATTTGCTGCCGCCTGAGCCTCGCGTTTGAAGCGCGTAACGAAGGCATGATCGGAAGCGAAATTGGCATGCAGGATCTTCACCGCTACTCGTCGGTTGAGCAGGGTGTCTTCAGCCTCGTATACGTCGGCCATCCCACCTCGAGCGAGGTGCGAAAGGATCTGGTACCGGTCGGAGAGAACGCGATCTTGCATGACAGTGAAGATGGTACCGATGAGAGAAGCTATGAGTGGGTTACGACGGACCAAGCCGCCAGCTACCAGCTGCCAGCTGCGAGCCCGACACACGCTCGCTTCCATTCATGCCGACCCTGATCTTGCTGGAGGCTGGTAGCTGGCAGCTGGTAGCTTCGCGCGGTCCGCTCCTACTTCAGATATGTCTCGAACAGCTTTGCTGCAATCGGGGCTGCTACTGAGC
>JAMBLK010000246.1 GCA_023336855.1 Actinomycetes bacterium | reverse complement strand
GCACTCCCGTGCGATACAGCAGCACGATCAATGCCCGATCCCGGATTCCGTAACTCGACGTCGTCGAACACTCCGCTGCCAGGTCGCGGACCTCGTCGGGCGTGAGGATCTCAACCGGATAGGTCTTCCCCTTGTTCGCCGGCGTATGGCCACGACGAGAACCGGGCGGGGTGACGTCGACCATCGCGACATCGTACGACATGCATACAGCTGGTTCCAGACCTCTGATACTCCGAAGCAACCACCGGGCTCACGGGCTCCACTTTCGTTTCGCCATGGTTTCGATGACCTGCTTCGGGGCGATGTGAGCGAGACCATGGGACGACGAGAGTGGAGCCCCGAGTAGGTCTGCCGTGCATCATCCATCTGGACATCCTGCCGGACGTCTCTGGCAAGGCCTATCCCGTGGCGACCGAATCTCGCACGTCGCGCAACGCCGACCCCGAAGCAGAACCCTCGGCCCACTTCTTCGTTTCGACCACCGTAAGCCCCTCGTGCCCGACGATCCACCAATCGACACGCGACGTCTGGTCGCCACTCGAGGCGTAGTCGTGGAGTGATTCTCGGATGAGCGCGCTGAGCGTCATCCCCCGCTGCTCGGCAAGTTCTCGCAGCCGTACGACCGTCACACCGTCGAGCCGAACCGACACCATCTGCTCGAGCGAAGCCGGTTCAACCGACCGGCCCGATCCACTCACGATGTCGTCCCGGTGCGCTTGGGCACGATCCCGCCTGGCGTGTTCATTGTCCTTCGTGCTCATCGTCATCCTCCCGCCTGATTCCGCCACTCAGCAACCTCGCTCGGCCCAGACCTCCACCCGGTGATCGGCCGCAGCCAGTCTCCTCTCTTGAACGAGGTGTCGAAGAGAAGCGTCCAGTGAACATCATCTTCATCGGGACCCACCAACGCGAACTCGGCGGTTTGCAGCCTCATTTTCACCTCGACCGGTCGACCACGTAGCACCTCGTCGACGACACGCTCATCAACGCCGTGTCGGAAACAGTGTGCGAGATTGCCGTCCTCATCCTCCTCGTCATCCCAATCAATCGCTTCGAATCGCCGAAGATCCATGAAGCCACCGGACCCTAACCATCCTCGATTTCGAACCGTAGAGGCGTCGCAATCTGGATGGCACGAACCTGATACCGGGCGAGCTCGGTTCCGTCGACCGAGAGCGTGAAGCTGTAATCTCCCGGCGCCTCGATCCGCAAACCGCTGACCGGGATCGCGAGCGGCATCAGGGTCGGGTCGCCACGCCGCAGGTCGGGCGACGCTCCCACGCGAAACTGACCCTCGACCTTCAACGGCAGGGCGTTGCCATCCGCATCAACCATGCCGAGCAAGAACCGATGGTCTTCCTGATACTCGCGGAACGGGATCCTGATGACGGCGACGAGCGACATCGTCGCGACAACCGCCGGGTACTGCGGGTAGCTGAGCTTGTTCCAGAACCCGCCGTTGACGTAGACCTTGCCGTTGACGGCGTCGGCATGATCGGCAGCGAAGAACGCCACCGCGTCGAACGACGGCCGGAGTTGCGATGTCATACACGCGATCATATATATGTATGACAGTCCTGTCTAGCCTCTCGTTGCTCATCCGCGCGCCGGTGAGCGCCCCAACTCCTTGCCTCGCCGGGCGGTGACTCTGTCGGGATCCGAAACACCCTCGCCAAAGCACAGAAGAAGAGATGCGTCGATGGCGCCGTCGGTTTGACCCCGGCTGAGCGCCCCTCCCGGACATCAGGGACTCCACTCTCTCCTCCCCATGGTTTCGATGACCTGTTTCGGAGCGATGTGCGACAAGTAACGGTCGGTGGTCGCCAACGACACATGACCCAACTGGCGTTGGATGATCGGCATCGGGACGCCTTCCATCATCAACTCATAGGCATGCGTATGGCGGAACCCGTGCGGATGTACTCGCTTCTCGGTCCCGGCACTCTGGGCCAATCTGCGGAACAGCCGATTCACGTTCGTTCGCGACATCCGCTTCCCCTTCAACGTGCAGAACAGCGGCGAATCACCAGGCAATCCCAGTGTGTCGCGGCGTTCGAGCCATGCTTCGATGTGCCGGTTCGCGCCCGGATCGATGCCAACGGTCCGTTGCCGGTTCCCCTTGCCGTGGAGCACGGCAACTGCTCCGATCTCGAGATTGACGTCCTTCGGGTAGAGAGCGAGAGCTTCACCGATCCGCACCCCGGTGCGATACAGCAGCACGATCAGCGCCCGATGCCGGAGTCCAAGGCTCGTCGTCGGAGAGCACTGAAATGCCAAGTCGCGGATCTCGCCGGGCGTGAGGATCTCAACCGGATAGGTCTTCCCCTTGTTCGCCGGCGTACGGCCACGACGACGGCCGGGCTGGCTGACATCGACCATCGCGACACCGTACGACATGCATACAGCCAGTTCCAGACCTCTGATACTCCGAAGCAACCACCGACCGATACCTGTCACACATCGCACCGAAGCTCGTCATCGAGACCATGGGAAAGAGGGAGTGGTGTCCATAGCGAACTGCAACGAGTCCTCTCGCTGACTCATCGACACGCCATCACATCCGGTCTTGAGCAGCTCGCACGAGAATCTCCGCTCTACGGACGGCGGCCCTCGCTCGCTGTGTCTTCACATGCGTCAGCCCGTAGTGGGCACCGTCCTTGTAGTCGGCCGGTTCCCGAAGCGCCGTTCCGAGCCTCCGATCTCCGGTCACGCTCTCGAGAAACTCGGCTGCTTCTCGATGGTCGGCCCCGCGGTACCGCTTCCCGACTGCACGACAGCAGATCGCATCGGCGGCGGCGATGCCGGCCAAGACGGCGTTTCCGGTTGCAACAGTTGCCTCCGAACCCGTCTCGTCGGCGATTACCAGTCGGGCAACATCCAGATACAGCTCCGCGTGACCGAGCCGGATCCTCGCCTGACTTGCCGAACAGTCCGAGTACTTGGAACGAGCCACCTACCGCCTCTCATCTCCTGCAAGGCGCTCCCGCAGATCCTCGCCCACCAACGCTCGGGCCTCGCGCCGCAGCGACTCGATCAGCGGTTCGTTCGACTCGATTGCATCGGCAAGTTCCGCCCGGGTGATTTCGACGAGCTGGACACGGTTGCCGGATCGCTCCTCGATGATGAGCGCCAGGTCTCCGAGCTGGCCACGCCACACATCGTTCTCCAGATCGATGCCGTCGGGCCGAACGACGAGAAGGTCGACGTCGCTCTGACGAACCGCTTCACGACGAGCCGCCGATCCGAAGAGAGCCACCGTATCCGGCGGCAGGTCCCATGCCCGAACGAGTTCTCTGATCTCATTCTCGATCCGAGACGGGGCCGACAGGATGTCGAGCAGACCCGGCGCCAGGACATGGCTTCGATTGAGGCGGTACGAGTACGTGCGACCGTGCTGCTCGACCAGCACGATGCCCTCTTCCGTCAAGCGTCGGACAACGGCAGAGACCTGGGCGTAGGATCGGCCGGCGAGGCGCGCCAGCTGATTCCCCGTGACCGACGCGTGCGTTCCCGCCAGAACCTCGAGGACGTCGGCGTCCACCGTTGCGGCGATTGATCGCAGCGGATTCTCCCAGTCCATCTCGCCTCCTATCGGTTTTCCGATAATGTTATCGGTTTTCCGACACCATGTATAGGGCTTCGCGGTCCGTACGCTTCGCAAGAGGCGAACCGAAAACGAGTCGTCGATTGCAAAGAGCAACGGAACCGGGCACGGAGGCGCAGCCGGGGCATCGCTCTGGCACCGGCCGACGAGAAGCTCGCCTCCTCCCGCTCGTGGCCAGCCCACTGTGCGGGTCATCATGGACTCCACTCTCTCCTCCCCATGGTTTCGATCACCTGTTTCGGTGCGATGTGCGCCAGGTACCGGTCGGTCGTTGCCAACGACGCGTGACCGAGTTGTTGTTGGATGATCGGCATCGGGACGCCCTCCATCATCAGCTCGTAGGCATGAGTGTCTCGGAAGCCGTGGGGATGCACGCGCTTCTCGATCCCTGCACGGAGCGCGAGCGTGTTCAGCATCTCTCGGAGCGTGTTCCCAGCCAACGGACCCCCCTTCAGGGTGCAGAACAGTGGGGCGTCACCAGGTAGGCCGAGGGAGCGTCTGCGTTCGATCCATGCTTCGATGTGGGGGGTGGCGCCGGGGTCGATTCCGACGGTGCGCATCCGGTCGCCCTTGCCGTGCAACATGGTGACCGATCCGATCTCGAAGTTGATGTCCTTGACCCGCACGGCGAGGGCTTCGCTGAGCCGAAGGCCGGTACGGTAGAGCAGCACGATCACCGCCCGATTGCGAACCCCCCAACTGGTCGTCGTTGAGCACTGTGCGGCCAGCGCCCGGACTTCGTCGGGAGTGAGGATCTCAACGGGGTAGGTCTTCCCCTTCCGTGCCGAAGCCCATCGAAGGAGATGTCCAGCTCGGGCGACGTCGGCCATCGCGACACCGTACGACACGAAGGCGGCTGGTTCCATACCCCTGAGTGACGGCAAGGTTCTTCGCTACGACCCAACACGGCATGGGCCGAAGGTGGCCGCGGACCAGTCGTTGATGCTCACCTGAAAAACAAGACCGGACTGCCATCGTGAGTTGGACATCAAGCTCTCTCACCGCCAACGCAATGATTCCGGTTGTCAGAATCGCCGAAATGACCGATACTGTTGGTGGCTGACGAGTCGCTTCGTGCTCTCGCCAGAAGTACGCCCCGGATCGGCGGTGAAGCCACCGTCCCGGGGCCTCTGCGCGTCTATAGGATTCTCACGCTCACGATCGCCTGGACCCGGTGGGCCATCAGGCCGTACATCTCTCGGTCGACGCCGCACCTGAAGTCCGTTCGCGCTCCCGCGACCGCATCTGCAATCCACAGTAGGGGTTCCACCTTGCCGTCGTGCGAGATCCGGAAGGCCGGATCAACGTCGCCTCGCGACAGAAGCGATTGCAGAACATCGTTGTCTCGTCGATCGTGGGTCGTAAATCCTTTGGAAGGCTGCGACCGAGTTTCGAGCGTTGCGTGTACGACGCCACGTACGATGCTCAGATCCTCAAGAGCGTTGCGGAGAATCAACGCCCGGACCCTCGCATCCGTCAGATTGCGAGGGGACACGGGTCGCTTGGTCTCATAGAGAAATGCATCCCAGTGGTCCAGGTCGATGAGACTCATCACGACATCTCGTCGCCGCTGCTTGCCTAGATCCTTCCACCTGAGTGGTCGAGCGCCATTGTGGGCTACGGCAACCGCAGCTACCTCCTCTCGGCAACTCTGAACGTCTCCCGTCATGACCACTGCTGCAGCAACCACGTAGTGATCACCACTCCCGGCCACTGCACCGGTCCGTTCGTCGCGCACGGGCTTGCGCGATTCGTCGACGAATGCGACAAGTTCAGCTCCCGCGTCGGGGCCTGCCGGACTCACGGAGACCACTCCCGGTTGGACATGGTTTCGATCACTTGTTTCGGTGCGATGTGCGCCAGGTACCGGTCGGTCGTCGCCAACGACGCGTGACCGAGTTGTTGTTGGATGATCGGCATCGGGACGCCCTCCATCATCAGCTCGTAGGCATGCGTGTGCCGGAAGCCGTGCGGGTGCACCCGCTTGGCGATACGGGCACTCTGAGCCAACCTACGGAGCAGCCGATTCACGCTCGTCGCTGCCAGCGGCATCCCCTTCACCGTGCAGAACAGCGGAGCGCCGGCCGGCAGGTCAAGCGTCTCACGGCGCTCGAGCCACTTCTCGATATGCGGATTCGCACCCGGGTCGATTCCGACGGTCCGTTGCCGGTTTCCCTTGCCGTGGAGCACGGCGATCGCACCGACCTCAAAGTTGAGATCCTTGGGACACAGGGCAAGGGCTTCGCTGATCCGCAAGCCGGTGCGGTATAGCATCACGATCAACGCCCGACGCCGGATCCCGTAGAACGTCGTCTTCGAGCATTGCACGGCCAGGGCCCGGACTTCGTCCGGGGTAAGAATCTCAGCCGGATAGGTCTTCCCCTTGTTCACCGGCGTGCCGCTGCGGCGATAGGTGGGCCGGATGACATCGACCATTGAGACACCGTACGACATGCGTTCAGCCAGTTCCAGACCTCTGATACTCCGATGCAACCACCGGGCTTACGGCTCCCACTCTCGTTTCCCCATGGTCTCGATCACCTGCTTGGGGGCGATGTGCGACAAGTAACGGTCGGTGGTCGCCAACAATGTATGGCCGAGCTGCTGCTGGATGATCGGCATCGGGATGCCCTCCATCATCAACTCATAGGCATGGGTGTGCCGGAACCCGTGTGGATGCACCCGCTTCTCGATCCCAGCGTGAAGTGCGAGCAGGCGGAGCGTTTGCCGTAAGGCAGTTGGCCCCAGGTGACGTCCCTTCAGCGTGCAGAACAG
Source organism: Actinomycetes bacterium (assembly GCA_023336855.1). Classification (GTDB taxonomy): domain Bacteria; phylum Actinomycetota; class Acidimicrobiia; order Spongiisociales; family UBA5794; genus JAHEEL01. Next base: position 12,418 of record JAMBLK010000246.1, on the reverse strand, counting down.
CGGTGCGTCACGCGGCAGTTCGAGGGTCCGTCTCCGTTCGAGCCATGCTTCGATGTGGGGGTTGGCGCCCGGGTCGATTCCAACGGTGCGCATCCGGTTCCCCTTGCCGTGCAATACAGCGACCGATCCGATCTCGAAGTTGATGTCCTTGGGCCGCAAGGCGAGGGCTTCGCTCAGCCGTAGGCCGGTGCGATACAGCAGCACGATCACCGCCCGGTGCCGGATCCCGTAGATCGCCGTCTTCGAACACTGTGCTGCGAGGGCCCGGACCTCGTCTGGGGTGAGGATCTCGACGGGATAGGTCTTCCCTCTATGTGCCGCGGCCCCGAGACGGAGATTCGCGGGCCGGGTGTCGTCTGCCATCGCGACACCGTACGACATCACCGCGGCCGACTCCATACCTCTGAACATCATCAGTAGTTACGGCTCCCACACTCGTTTCCCCATGGTGTCGATGACCTGCTTGGGAGCGATGTGAGCGAGGTATCGGTCGGTGGTTGCCAACGACCCTCGCCCGCGGCTTCTTGCACCCACAGGCCGACTGGGACCATTTCTACTTCCGTCGCCCCTAACGGCGCAGATGCTGGGAGAACCGGATCAATCCGATGCGCTCATCCAGCAGCTCGATGAGCGCATCGACCGGAACGTCGCGAGCCGTTGCCTCTTCGGCAACGATTTGTCGCATGATTGTCTCATTGAGATCGAACAGGTCGGTTAGAAAATCGTCGGGCTTCTGAGCCTCAAGTCCATGGGCCTCTAAGGACGTCGGAGTGAAGTCCGCGTCGTCCGTCACGATCATTGACGTCTCTGATGTCCACGCGCTCGACGGCATACCCATAGTCCACAATCAAGCTATCGGGGATCGCTTCGAGGATCGCGGCCCGGAGACTCCGCACCTGCTCGCCTGAGAAGTCTGGATACTTGGTCTGGACACTCCGGGTCATCTCATCGAGGATCTCATCAGTGAGGAGTACCCGGAGGTTGAATGCTGCTTGCTTCTCACCGACGCGAATGAGAATGCTTCGCTGCAGTGCACCGAAAATCGCACAGGCGTCGTAGATGACACGGAACGACACGATCAGTCATCCAGTCCGGCATCCAAACCGATTCGAGTGACGCGATCCGATGCCCGTTTTCTCTTCTGAGTATCTGCCCGCAAATAGGTCTGCAGGTCGGCGAACTTGATACGCCGGTGTCGGCCCACCGTCCGGAACGGCACCGGTCCGGTCGGCTCCAAGATCTTGTCGATGAGATAGGGCCGAGACACCCCGACCAGATCGGCTGCCTGTTGGGTCGTCAGATCTGCGTCCGATGGGACGACCGTCACCCCGACACCGTCTTTGAGGTGGTCGAGGATCTCGATAAAGAGCTTCAAAGCCTGCGCCGGTACCTCGATGGTCGTCGGAGCCGGTGAGTCGTCATCCACCAGTTGCACACGGGTGGTTGGTGTGGGATGTCTCCGCAAGTAGTCGGCAAGCAGACCAGCCGCTCGGTCGCTCGCGGCAAGCGTCTCTTCGTCATTCAGGGTCTGGGGGCGAATCGGCATGGGCATTGGCTAAACCTCCTTGCTACAAACTATCACAGCATCTGTAGTCTTCGCAATATTCGCAATAATCGCATCTGTCGAAACGGCCGTCTCACCCCGGTGTTCCGCCACAACGTCCACGAGACCGACATATGGTGTGCCTCTGGGCGGGGGCTAATGCACTCGGGTTCGTCGGCCCACCGGGGATCACAGGAGCGATGCCGACGATCACATACATCGGCTTGCGTATCACGGCTCCCACTCTCGTTTCCCCATGGTCTCAATGACTTGTTTCGGAGCGATGTGAGCGAGGTATCGGTCGGTGGTTGCCAACGACACGTGCCCGAGTTGCTGCTGGATGATCGGCATCGGGACGCCCTCCATCATCAACTCGTAGGCATGCGTATGAGTTACAGCGTGACCATCTCAGGGAGCACATCAGATGGGTAGGTGGCCAGGATCGCCTGGCTGCCGATCACGAGTATGCGGCCATCACCGGCGACATTCGCCGCCGCCCTCAGAACGTGAGCGAGTTCGGTCCGGTTCATCTCTGGCTCCCCCCGATCTCATGCGCGACCCAGGATGCGAGCACTTGGTCGCGTTCCTCGTCGGAGAGCACGCCGGCGAATGGCGAGTTCTGACGTAGATCGCGACCGCGCGGTGACCGAGATGTCAACGCTGCAAGCATGTCCTCGATCGGACCGTCGAGTAGTCGATCCCACTCGTCCAACCACGAGAGCGCCTGACCCCGGGCAATCTCGCGCATCATCTCTAGATTTGGGAGTGCAAGCGTTCGAGCGCCTCGGGGGTCCATGACGATGCGACCGGCAACGGCGAATGCCAACCAGAGGCTCCGGCGCTGATCGCGGGTGAGCCGGAGCGTCCGGTCACGCAAGCTCTCCACGTCGGCACGTCGAACCCGACGGTGAGTGCCCACCGTCTCGAAGGGCAGGTCCCCGCGGTCACAGAGATCGACCACGTGCTGCCTGGATGAGTTGAGCAACCGGGCGGCCTCGCCCGTTGTCAGCATGTCGGCGAGAGCCGCCCTGTCGTTCTCGATAATCGTCTTCGCTTTGGCTGATCTCATATCTTACACTGTACTCTCATACACAAAAATCACAATACCTTTCTATATCTGGTGTTTATTGTGTTTATCGATTGCATGCCTGTTTCCAAGACGGAGGCGTGGCGTTGCACCGGTGACAACCGACGGCGTTTGCCACTGGACCTGGCCGATTCACCCTTCACAGCATCCACTCTCGCCTCCGGATCGTCTCGATCACCTGCTTCGGGGCGATGTGAGAGAGGTAGGTGTCGGTGGTCGCCAGCGAGGCATGACCGAGCTGACTCTGGATGATCGGCATCGGCACCCCTTCCATCATCAGTTCGAACGCATGGGTATGTCGCAGCCCGTGGGGATGGACCCGCTTGTCGACACCAGCCTTGCGGGCGAGACGGGGCAGGAGCGTCCGGATCTGCGACGGCGGGATCGGGTTCCCCCGCAGCGTGCAGAACAGCGGAGCTTCACGGGGCAGATCGAGACGCCGCCGGTACTCGATCCAAGCCTCAACGATCCGGCCCGCGCCCGGATCGATGCCGACGGTCCGGCGCCGGTCTCCCTTGCCGTGCAGCACCGTGACCGACCCGGCCCGCAGGTCGACGTCTTTGGGTCGCAGCGCCAGCGCCTCGCTGCATCGCAGACCGGCGCGGTACATCATCGTGATCAGCGCCCGATACCGGGTCCCGGTGCTCGACGTCGCCGAACACTGAGCGAGCAGCCGGCGAACTTCGTCGGGCGTGAGCACCTCGGCGGGGTAGGTCTGGCCCTTGTTGGTCGGGGTGCGGCCGAGGTGATGGCCCGGCCGGGTGACGTCGATCGCCATCGCGACACGGTACGACACGGGTGACTCCGATTCCAGACCCCTGATCGGGCATCGCCGTACACTCCGCCGCTCACCGAACCAGACACATGCGATACACGACCCTCCTCTTCGACCTCGACCACACCCTCTTCGACTTCGACGCGTCCGAGACGACCGCGTTCTCTGCCGCACTCACCCGTCACGGGATCGAGATCGCCGATGGCTACCACGAACTCTTCGTCGCCATCAACAAAGCCCTCTGGGTCCGGGTCGAGGCCGGCGAGATCACACCGAACGACGTTCGCACCGTGCGCTTCGAGCAGCTGTTCGCCGACGTCGACATCGAAGCGGATGCTGAAGCGATCGCCGACGACTACATCATCGGCCTCGGCCAATACGGCGATCTCTATCCCGGGGCGCGAGGACTCCTCGAGCAGCTGTCTGCGGAGGCCTCCCTCGCTCTCGTGTCCAACGGCATCGGCCAGGTCGTTCGGGACAAGGTCGCCCGACTCGACCTCGGGAGCTACTTCGACGCCATCGTCGTCTCAGGCGAGATCGGCGTCGCCAAGCCTCACACCGACTTCTTCGACGTCGCATTCGATCAACTCGGGCAGCCCGATAGGGCAACGACGCTGATGATCGGCGACAACCTCGCGTCCGACATCCAGGGAGGCATCGCCTATGGCATCGACACCTGCTGGTACGCGCCGAATGCGCAAGCGGAGCCGGCGGTGGCGCCGACGTACCGGGTAGAGCATCTCTCGGAGATTCCAGCGGTTGCGAGAGGGTGAGGACCGTCGGATGAGGTCGGTTCCGGATCCCAATGAGGATCGTTACGGCTTCTTGAACACGGAGTGGCTGCCCACACGCCGCCAGCGCACTGCACGGTGGCGCCGCCCGGTTGATCGATTCGTGACGGTGACCCATTCCCAGGTCGCCCTTCCGTCCGGTCCGGAAAAGCTCCACGTCATCTCGAAGACACCCTCGGCACCGCGAACGGCGCGCACGCGAAGCTTCACCGGCCACGATCCTGAATCACCCGATGCGATTCGGTCGGCGGCGTCGTTGAAGACAGCAATGGACTCCCGGAAGAGCTGTCGCTCTGCTTCAGATAGCTTCTTGTAATCGGCCCTGAATGAGTCCGAGCGTTGGTAGCGCATCGCCGACGGCGGCTACGACTCGAGGTCGTCGAGAAGCGCCTCGACGGTATCGAACGACGCTGAACGCCCATCGGCGAAGTCGGCGTCGGCTTCCCGCTCCATGGCCTGCCAGCGCTCGGTCCAGAACCACGCCTGGTCGGCATCGACGAGGACCTTCGGAGTCATGACGATCCTGCCATCTTCGACGTAGCACTCGAGAACCGCACCCGCTTCGACGTGCGCGGCATCACGAACCTCGGAAGGGATCGTGATCTGCCCCCGCTCCCGGAGGGTGGTGGTGGACGACGCCCGGCTGCTCTCACTCATGAATCGCATGCTACTCGCTCCTCATACAATCTGATAGTACGAATATCGTACATTCTTACATCGAGCACAACCCGTCGATCCCACCCCGTGGGAAGCTCAGCCCGGTGAACTCGACCTTGCGTGGCCTACAACGCCAGATGAAGGCGGAGCGCTTCGTCCACGTCCAGCAACAGCTGAGGGGGCACAGTTCCAATCTGCCCACCGACTCGAGGTACGGAGACGGAGCGCACTTGTTCGGCCTGCGCTTTGGAACTGATCGGCAGCCCGGTCTCGTGGGACTGCAGGAGCACCTGGAAGGGGTAGATATGGTCGACATTGGACGTGACCGGAACCACCGTGACGATGCCGGGGCCAAGCCGCGCCGCTCTCGTGTTCGCACCGTCGTTCGACACGATGACCGCAGGACTGGTCTTCGCTGCCTCATAGGACAGCACCGGATCGAAATCGACCAACCGGATCTCCCCCCGGAGCATCAGTCACCCGCCAGTCCGTCGCCAACGGCGCCGTCCCACGCAGCGGCGTCGCCCGAATCGAACCACTCAGCCCACGCCTGCTCGTACGCGTCACCGAGCTTCGCAGAGCGCAGCATCCGTACGGCGGCGTGAACAACCGCCGAACGGGAGTCGTAGCCGTGGGTCTTGGCGTACTCGTCGAGGAACTCGACGTCATCGCTGGGAAGACTCACACTCACTTTCATACTTTCATACTTCCATACTGCTCACAGTCGGATGGCTTCACTACTCAATATGAGTTGCGGCATGGTCACGTACACCGTTCACGAGATGATCGTCCAACCCATCTCACGGGCCGTGCGATGCTTCTCCAGCACATACGCCTCGTCGTACGCGGTCTCCCGCGTCGCACCCATCGAAGCGATGTCGGCGAACACGATCTCGACGGCGATCCCGACCGGAGTCTCGACATACTCACCATCGCCGTAGAGGTAGGCGTGTCCGCCGTGATCGAGGTGGAGGTATCGGCGGGTGATGCCGTGCTTGTAGTGCTCGATGGTGTCGGCTTCCCTCTCCGTTCTGTACATCCACATGAAGCCGTCACAATGCTTCACGGGGAGGGCGGCGTGCAGTGGGTCCCAGTCCGGTTCGTCCGAGAGGTGCTCCTCCCGGAAGGCATCCATCTTGCGGCTGATCTCGAGGATGAACTCCTGGCGGTCTTCTTCGTTGATGGCAGTCATAGCCGCAACGTATGTCATCCCGGACCGCGTTGGAAGACTTCCGATCGACGGTTCGTCAGACACGGATGCGCCGGGCATCCTCACGGCCGAGGATCATCCGCGCAAACCATGACCACCCTGAACGGATGAGCAGCACGGCAGGGATCGCAATGAGGAGCGCTCCCGCAATGTCACGGATCGGCTCGATCGGTTGCGTGTAGGCGTTGCCGGCCGTGAGCGTATCCACGGTCCCGGCCCACGGGGTCCGTGCGATCAGGGCCCAGGCCAGGAGCACACCGAACGCGAGGATCAGAACGGTCAGGGTTCGCTGTGTCGTCTTCACCGTCCACCTCCCGACCGTGCAAACCGTTTGAAGATGAGCCGATCAGACGCACTCACGATCCAGCGCCAGTTGACAGCGAGGTGGATCGCCGTCAACCAGATCACCCAACCAACAGATGCGAGATGAAGCCAGAGCATGAACGGTAGGCCACCGGGGGTCACCCCGAGCCACGGAAGCGCCACCTCTGAGATGAGAAGTCCCGAAGCGATGATCGAAACGAACCCGATGAAGATCCCCACCATCAACAGATAGTTGACCCGATTCTGGAAAGAGGTTGCCGACATCAGGCGTCGTGTGGTCGTTACCACCCAGTTGGCGTGCTGGATGATGTGCACGACCATCCCGATCGCGATCACGATGCCGAGCCACTCGTGAATGGCAAGACCGGTCAGCGGCACGTTGACGACCACGACGAACAGTGCAAAGAGGAAGGCGTCGACGGCGAACAACCGCAGCGTTCGATTGGGGCGGGCCGGCGATCGTTCGCCCGACCGCCTCACCTGGACTGTGGAATCCATCGTTTCATCACGCCCCAGTCCGAGGTACTTCATCGAGATGCAAGCACTCGAAGATGTGAAGAACCTGGCTGTGGGATGAGAGCCTCATAAGAATGGACGGAACGGGTTCTCATGCTGCTCGGAGACCGCTCTCATCCTCTCCTCATGGTCCCGATGGATACTTCCCCGGAATCGATTCAGAGGTTATGAAACGTACTCTCAGCCTCATCGGCCTCCTCGTCCTCGGGATCCTGCTGCTGTTCAACCCGGACACCGGCCTGATCACGGCCGTCGCGGGTGACATGACGGTCACGCTGCCGGCGCCCGTCGAACCGGATGCCACCACGGGCCAGGCACACCGAACGGTCACGTCCACCACCTCCGGAGAGCCGCCGACAACGACCCCTCCCACCCCGGACACCCCTCAATCCACGACGTCGACGACGCCCGACCCTTCGACAACCAGCACCACGATCACGGCGCCGGTGGACGGATCCGTCCTCGGGGCCAGCGTCCCGACGGAGTTCGGCGAGTTCCAGGTTGAGATCGTCATCGAAGGTGGCGAGATGGTCGACATCATCACCATCTCGGAACCACACGACCGGAAATCCCAGCAGATCAACGACTACGTGCTCCCTCTCTATGAGGAGGACGTGATCAGCACCCAGAGTGCGGACATCGACGCCATCTCGGGAGCGACGGTCACGTGGGGCGCCTACACGGCATCGGTCCGGTCGGCGATGGACCAAGCGGGGATCTGATCGACCTCCCGTCACCTACCCATGTGGAACACGTTATGGGGACGGCGGTGCTGTTCGACATCCGGGATCCCTTCTTCCCTCAGAGTGCTCTCGACGAAGCCGTGGCGCTGCTGCACTACGTTGAGAACACGTTCAGCGTCTTCAAACAGGACAGCGAGATCTCCCGGATCGCCCGTGGCGACCTCTCGATCGATGACGCAGACCCGAGGGTCCACGACGTCCTCGCTACCTGTGAGGAACTGCGACGCAAGACCGCAGGAGCGTTCGACCACTGCCCCGAAAGTGGCCTCGATCCGTCCGGCTACGTGAAGGGATGGGCGGTCGAGTCCGCTGCCGGGATCCTCACCGACGCCGGGATCGCCTCGTTCTCGATATCGGCGGGCGGCGACATCGTCGCCCGCGGCGCGCCGCCCGGATCAGAGGCATGGCGTGTCGGGATACGAGATCGCCTCGATGCCGATGCGACGCTCGGCACCGTGGACCTGCGGGATGGCGCCATCGCAACCTCCGGCAGGTACGAGAGAGGTGACCACATCTGGGGTGCGGACGACCGGGACGAGGAACTCGCGAGCGTGTCGATCGTCGGCCCCGACCTCGGAATCGCCGACGCCCTGGCGACTGCCGTCTTCGCCGCAGGTCTCGGGAGCATCGCCTGGCTGGGCGACTACCCCGACTACGACCTGATCGCCGTCACATCCGACCGACGGGTCCTCCGGTCGCCGGCTGCACCGTGGCTAGGACAATCCTCCGAGCACTGATCGGGCGAAACCCACGCACACACCCTCGACGCGCTCGGCGGGTACATCGGGTGCGAACCCTTCGGCGGCAAGCCGGACCCCAACACTCGCCGGTGATGTGAACAGTTGATCAAGGTCGAGCATCGCAGTCCGGGTCGATTCACCGGCCACAGGATCTCTCAGAAGCGCTTCGAACCGATCAACAGCAGTCAACGCATCCAGGTTGAGCATCAACCGGTACGTGTCTGCTCCATCTTTCACGAGCAGTCGGTCCGGACGAACATCCGCTGCGGCGGCCCGCTCTCCGATCTTGTGGAGCTTGGACACGAGGAGCGCCGTCGTCCCTGCGACCTCGACGGTGGCAAGGCGAGTGTCCTCGGGGTCAAACGACTCGATCGTCGTCGGTGAGTGGTCGACCAAGGTTGCCTCAAGTCAGACCGCCCTCCCGGCGACTCGCTTTCCATGGGGTCCCAGCCGGACTCCACGTCGTCCCGGCCCGGCCAGGGCCTCCGGAACGATGAGATCAACGGGAACGAGCACATCGCGCCCATCCACGACGGTCCACTTCCCCCAGATGCCGGGACGGTCCGGCTGGGTCAATTCGAAGCCGGCGCTCTGCATCGCTTCTGCGAGGAGGGGCACGTCGCTGAGCGTCGCCGGATCGACCACGAGATCAGCATCCGTCGTATAGCTGACGGAGAACGAGACGTCGACGTTCGCCGTGCGGAGGTAAACGGCTTGTGCACCGACAAGAATGAGGGATCTGCGATGAGCAGCGAGAGCAGTCAGGGCGTCAAGCAATGCCCGCCGGGCCTCGACCATGAGAGGCGGTGGTCCGTTCATCGGATCTCTACTTCCAACTTCTGCGTCCGCCACTCGTCCTCATCCTCCATCATCCACTCAATGACCGCCTCACCTTCCTGAGGCATTCGCCCCCATCCCCCAAGGCAGTCAATCACGATCTGACTCGGAGCGACCCAGCGATTGCCGCCCAGGATCGACGACCCGGTGAACACCCCATCATCGGCCGGGACGACGAGAAACACATTGGCACCAGCGTCTGCAGGGAGCAGATCGAGGGACGTTGCCAAGCGATCAGGACGCGGTGTGTACACCACCAGGGCCACGGAAGCGGCGACCGGTCGGATTCGAGCCGCTGCGAACGATCCCGTGATTGCGTATGAATCGGCGTCCATACCTCCCAGGAGGTCGACAGCACCGCGAACCCCCATTCGAGCGATGTGGTTGGTGGTACGTCTTGGATCGAGGAGCGGTACTGCGCCGCCACGGCGTCGCAACAGATTCGGCCAGTCCACACTCCGAACCGTGCCGCGACTATCTCGCCCGACAAGTGCCTCCCTCTCAAGTGCCTGCAACGTGCGCGAGCAATAGCCGACGCTCACCTCCGCGATCGAGGCAAGCTGGCTGACCGAGTAAGGCGGTGCGGCGTCGGCAAGCGCCCGGATGATTCGTCCGGCTGCCAACCCCGCTATTCCTCGATGCGGGCGTGCTCTCGGCGTCGGATCTCGCTGAGCACCCTCGGTGAGGATTGACAATCCCGGAGAGCTGACCGATAGCCGAACGTTCCCCGTGAGATCAAGGTAGTTGACGGAAGCTTCATCGAGAACGGTGCGGCTGCGAGGGCTGAGATAGCGTGCAATGACCAGGATCGGATCGTCAGGATCGGAAGATGATCGCATCTCGTTCGATGCCGGGTAGGCCCTCTGGAGGTCCATCGGGGAGACGCTGAGTCGGACATCAGCCAAGATCGACTTGCGGACACTGGAGGGGTCCTCAACGACCAGGCCGACGCGATCGTCATCACCGACCGACCCCCGGTCACGGTCGATCTTCCAGCCAAGAGGCAGACGGTCGGCCAGGACCTCCAAGGCCTGGTCAACGGCAGCATCACGTGCGGCGGTTCGCATCTTCACGAAGTCATTGTGTATCGGAGAACACATGAATGCAAGTTACTTTACTTTGCCACGACATGGCAAAGGTCGACAATACAGAACACACTCGTGGAACCCAGACGAGGGACATCGATCGGATGGGTAGGGTGACGGGACCCGAAGGAGGCCGACGTGGACACCATCAACAGACTGGGCCACAGCGACGCACTCGTCATCCTCGATGCGATCCGGGGCGAACTCGAACGCACCGGCCGAGGCGCAGCAGTTGCCGTTGTCGACGATCACGGAGAGCTCCTCGCCTTCGTTCGAACCGATGGATGCCGACTCCCCTCGATCACCATCGCCATGAACAAGGCTTACACCGCCGCCAGGGAGCAGGCCGAGTCGAAGGCCATCGGTGAAGCATCCAAGACCGAGGGGTTCCCGATGACGAACTTCGGCGAGCTCCGCTACGTCTCGTGGGGCGGTGGCGTCCCCATCAGCGTTGACGGACGTGTCGTGGGCGCTATCGGTGTTTCCGGACTCCCCGAGGCCGAGGACATGGAACTTGCCCGACTTGGGGTTGCCGCATTCAAACAGGCTCAGGCGGGCGGTTAACCGGCAGATCTTCGTCCGACGAGCCGTCAACGAAATCGACGGCCGACGGCAAGAACGATGCCGGTCAGGATGTAGATGATGGCTACCAAGGCCAGGATGAACTTCGGGATCGCCATGACGGCAGCCAGCGGATTCCAGCCACCCCATGCGTTCGGGTCACGGAGGTATGCGAGCATCGCCACGTTCTCGATCAGGTCGAGCACTCCGGCGATGAGACCGCCTACAGCGATCACGGTTCCGGCTCTCCGACCGAAGTCACCGGCGAGCTGTCGCCTCGCCCACAGGGATCCGAAGAACAACGCCGGGGCGTAGAAGAGGATGAACAGGAAGTCCCACACGACCGCCGCCCGAACAACACCGAGATCGACGCCGCGCACCACGTCGTCCGCCCGCTCCGCCGTCCAAGCAAGTTCGAGATCGACGATCGGGAAGCCCTGAGCCGCAGCGGTCGTGACGGCACCGGCGGCCAGCGCAGCGAGCGCCCACAGCCACCAGAGATCCACCAACCAGTGCAGCGTGTCGCGTCGCGCCATCAGAGATCAGCGCCCGACCGGCACCACACGGGTCCCGGGGGCGAACACGTCGTGCCATCCGGTGTTCGTCGGTGACCGGCTGATCGTCACCGCAATGTAGATCACCGCAGTGATCTCGGCCACCCCACCGATGTAGGGGAAGAGGCCGAGCAGGTACCAGACGTTGCGGCGGAAGGCCATCTCGAGTGACGGGTTCCGGCCGTCCGGCCCAACGGTTCTGAGCCCCAACGCCATCTTGCCGATCGTTCGCCCGTTGTACGACTCCATCAGGGTGAAGTACGCCATGACGACAGCGACAGAAAGGACGGTCGTCGTGAACCCTTCGGTGAAGCCGGCGATCGGGATCGCGTAGACGATGACGACACCGATCAGGAACGAGTCGATGAAGCGGGCGACGGCCCGCCGTTTGAGACTCGCACCGATGCCCAATTCGGAACTTTCAACGGATCTGTCTTCCCGATCCACCGCGCCTGACTCCCTCTCGTCGGTCTTTTGCCGTGCCGACGATAGCGAGGGAAGCGGAGTTCACCGCACCCGAAGAATCCCCGGTCGCGACCGTATGTGACCGCGTAGAGTCGGAGTGATTCGAGCTACCGGGGAGGCAGCACAATGGCCCAGTTCATGATCGTCTACAAAGGCGACGCCACCGACATGTCGGAGATGACCCAGGAGGAGATGCAGACCGTCATGGCCAAGTGGGCCGAGTGGATGCAAGGCGTGGGATCGGCCCTCACCGACATCGGCGCACCATTCGGTCCGTCATCCTCGATCGTCGACGACGGTTCGGCGGGGACCGCAGTGTCCCTCACCGGCTACTCGATCGTCGAGGCGGACAGCATGGATGGCGCACGGGCGCTCGCCAACAGTCATCCGTTCCTCAGTGAAGGCAAGGGCGATTACGCGATCGATCTCTATGAGATGATGCCGGTGCCCGGCATGGACGGCTGACCCTCCTCAGGCGTCTGGCGTACAAAACCTACGTCTTCACCGTCGTCTTCTACGCCAGACGCCTG
>JAMBLK010000245.1 GCA_023336855.1 Actinomycetes bacterium | reverse complement strand
TGGCCACGAACCGGTTTCGCGTGCTCGGGTTCACTACCTCCGTAGACGCCCGCGCGAGCGATCAGACCGCGCAGCGATGCCGTCACGGCATCGACGTCGGCGCCCCGCTCCACCGAGATGATCTGGGCACCGAGCGGATCGATGTCGAGACCCCGGAGAGCCCGTTGCACGTGGGAGAGTTGGAACTCACCCGGGTGGAGCGCCAGCACGATCGAATCGGCGTCGCCGGCTCCGGCGAGCATCCTGCCCGGATCCGAGCACAGTCCATCGACGACGACGGCGTCGTCGATGGCGTGGGATATCGTCGGCTCATCGCCGCACACAAGTACCGATACCGTCACGGTGACTCGACCTCTCTTCGGAGCATGCGGATGGAGTCGGCGTCGTGGATCACGAATGCGTGGGCCAGTCGTCCGAGATTGAGATAGAGATCGAGGGGTTGTGCATTGCTGATGCTGCGTGCGAACGGCGGGATCCATAGCGAGAGGTGCCGATCGAGGAACCTGCCGGCGAGGCCAAGGGTCTCCCAGGCGAGGCCTTCTTGATCCGATTCCCATGCGTCGGCTTCGATCCCGCACAGATACGACATGATCTCGAACTCGGTTGAGACGTGGTCGGGGGCCTCAGCCAACCCGACCGACACGAGACCCATCGATCGGTACTCTCGCTGCAGTTCAGCAACGAACTCGGCGACACCGCCACCCTTCGCGGAGACGCGATAGTGCGATTCGATCGGGGGCGCCGGGGTTCCCTTCATTCCGGAAGCGAAGAGCCTCACGTGCTCCACCGCCAGTTCAGAGTTCGCCCCTTCGGTCGGCCACGCCGACACCAGGCCACGCCACTGCCGGCTGTACGCATACCGGTCGAGATCCCGACCATCGAGAAACTCGATCGCTGCACCGAGCACGTCGAGATGTTCGGGTTCCGGAGTACGGAAGGCGGCACCGATGAATCGGTACAACCCCTGGCGCGTTCGGCTCTCGTCCACCCACTCTGTCATCTGGTTAGCAACGCTAGTCGGGGAGCAATTCGTAGAACACTGCGGACGAGAGCATCGAGATGATCCCGAGGATGAAGAAGATGGGAGCACCCACGAAGACCGGATCGCTGTCGGCCACCCTCAATGACCCCCATGGGGCGGACATGAGATAGCCGAAGAGCAACAGAACGATGCCTCCTGAGATCAACACGATGGTTCCAATTCTACGCATCGGTGCGCACCTCCCTTGTGTCGAAGTCGAGCGGGATGATCGGGAACACCTTCATGAAGCCACCGATCAGGATGGCTCCCAAGCCGAAGAGACCGGCGACCACAGCGAACTCGACCCACGTTGGGAAGTAGCTCCCGGGCTCGTAGGGGAGCAGCATCCCGTGGGTCTGCGATGGGATCACCGTCAAGTAGCGCTCGGCGACCGCTGCCGTCGAGACGGCGACGCTTGCTGCGACCAGGACCGGAACACTCCACGCCCTCCTCGCTGCCTGGAGCACGAGCAGGATCATCGAGATGATCATGAGCGTCAGCGACGACCAGAAGATCCATGCGTACGGTCCGCTCAGCAGTGCGTCGGAGATGAGCCTCTCGCTTCCGGGTGTCGCATAGAGCAGGGTGAACGTCTTGACGATCTGGAAGTACAACGCTGCCGCGGTGGCGGCCAGCAGAAGGCTCCCCAGCCACCTGAACACGGTGTGTCCGATCACCACTTCCGCTCCGCGCACGCGACGGATGATCGCCGCAAGGACGATCAGATTCGCCAAACCCGACGCTGCAGCGAGAACGATGAAGTCCGGACCTTGCAGCGAGCCGTACCAGCCGGGGCGGCCGACCTGGATGCCGAAGACCAGTCCTTCGGTCGAGAGCGCCACTAAGACCAGCGGGACCAGGCCGATCGAGAGCCAGAACATCACACGCCGGTGGCGCTCGCGTTCCGGCTCGGTGTCCCCGTAACCCGCCGCCCACAGCTTGTGGAACCATCGGAGCCCAGAGGGGATCCTGGCGATCGTTGCTGCGTCTTTCCGGCCGTCGAGGTACAGATAGACGAGGCTGGTGAACAGCACACCGACGGCGACGAGCATGAGCGTTCCGAAGAACGGCGATTGCGGCCTTGCGTACAGCAGCATGTTGATGAAACCGCGGAATGGGGCTCCGAGATCCAGTGCCACGCCGAGCACCCCGATGACCAGCGAAGTGATCGTCAGCAGAACGGCGAGTCTCGAGATCGGGAGCAGCGATCCGATGTTGAACACCTTTGCAAACGCGACGAGCACCACACCGGCAATGCTGACACCGATGAAGTACTCGACCATCACGATGTACAAGCCCCACGTCGCTCCGCCCATCGTCCCGGTGCTCCGCATCCCGGTCACGATCATGCCGCTGCTCATCTGATAGAAGTACGCCGCGAGACCGACCAGGAATACCACGAAGGCCACAGCAAAGAACACCAGCCAGCCGAATCTCAGGCGACCGACGCCCTGCGGGAGTTTCCGTTCGACTCTCGTATCAACCGACATCTCACACCGTCGCTTTCGGTCGTTCGATCTCCTTGAGTTCCGACGAGGGCCGTGTGCCACCCACGTAGTACACACCCGGTTTTGTGCCGGCCTCCTCGAGCAACTGCCACGTTCGGTTCTCTTTGAGGTAGTGGCTGATCGGGGTGTCCGGATTCTCCACGTCCCCGAATACCAGGGCGTCCGTCGGACAGGTGTCAACGCATGCCGGATCGAGGCCCTTCTCCACCCGCTGCACACAGAACGTGCACTTCTCCATGATCCCCTTGGCGTGCCCGCCGCCCGCGGTGCGACGCTGCTCGTCGCCCCACAGTTCGTCGAGGTCCGGGTTCTTGTATGGAGGTATGAGGCCGTTCGTGACGGGTTCCAGGTCGGGATCCTTCCAATCCACGATCGAGTACTGACCCTCGTCGGGTGGCTGCCAGTTGAAGTAATTCACTCCGTACGGGCAGGCGAGTTCGCAGTATCGGCACCCGATGCAACGGTCCGCATCGGTCAGGACGATGTGGTCCTCGCGGTGGAACCGGGCGCCGACGGGACACACCTTGACGCACGGCGCGTTGTGGCAATGCTGGCATGGCCGGGGCATGAAGCTCATCTCGGTGTCCGGGAACGAGCCCTGCTCGAAACGGAAAACGTACATCCAGAAGTTGCCTTCAACCGTGTTGTTCTCGACCTTGCATGCGGTCATGCAGCCACGACATCCCTGGCATCGGTCGAGATCGACGACCATCGCGTACCTCGTCATCAGGCACCACCTCCCTTCGTGACCTTCACCTTCACGTGGAACGATTGATCCCCCGTGTTGGCGAGATAGCCCTCACCGGTGAAGTAGATCTCGTTCGCAGACGGACCCTGATTCTTGTTCTGCGGGTGCGTCCACATCCCAAAGTGGTGGGGCATGGCGACCGTGTCCGGTCGAATCGAATCGAGGAGCGTGGCTACCGTCGTGAGCCGACGGGTCTCGCCCGTCACCGCGTTGTGCGACTCGACCGTCACCGTGTCACCCTCGGCGATCCCGAGCCGGTCCGCTGTCTGCGGGTTGATGTCCAGATAGGCGCCCGGTGCGAGCTCGGCGAGCATCGGGATGAAGCTCGTGCGGCTCTGTTTGTGCTCGATCTGGTGATAACTCAGGAGATAGAACTCATACTCGGCCGGGGATGCTTCCATCGTGGGAGGTCGCCAGGTCGGGAACGCCGTGTAGTCCTGCCAGTAGATCTCGTCGGCGCCCTTCGCCTTCATCTGCTGCTGCGCATCGAGGAGGCTCTCCCCGTACAGACGGTGGATCGCACCGCCGAACGGCGGGTCGGCCACGTATCCGTATATCTTGTTCGGACTCACCGGTCCCTTGACGTAGACACCCTTCTGCGGATCCTCGAAGTACTCGATGCCTTCGTCGATGCCCTGCGACTTGGCCCACTGGTCGAAGATGTGCCGCACCTCGGGCTTCGTGTCGAGGGGAAGCACGAACGCGGTGTCGTTGAGCTTGAGTTCCTTGTTGACGACGGCCAGGTAGCCGTCCTCGCCGTACAGGGTTCCCAGGCGCTCGCACAGATCCATGTAGATGTCGATCTCGCCGCGGGACTCGAAGAGCGGCTCCATCGGCGGGATCCTGAGCGTCACCGCGTCGACGTACTGGTCGGTCGCGGACGTCGGGCCTTCATACTTCTCGACGGTCGCCGCAGGCAGGACGACGTCGGCAAAGTAGTCGGCCGTCTCGGAGAGCCACGGGCTGATGACCGCGACGAACTTGAACTTGTGATAGGACTTGAGATAGTCGGGCTGCGACGGGAACGCGTTGAGCGGGTTCACCATGTGCAGGATCGCGACCTCCGGCAGGTTCTCGACCCCGTACCGCTCCGGGTCGTTCATCACGCCGGCAAGGACCGCAGGCGACCCCGTGTTGATCGGGAAGTACTTGCTCTTGTTGAGCAAGAAGTCGTAGGGAGGATCCTCGACGGTCAGCGTCTCGTACTTGGCGTAGTTCTTGTAGATCTTCCAGGTGAAGTCCGAGAGCTGCCCACCGGCCGCACCCACCGCTCCGACCAGCATGGGAACCATGGTCATCGCCCGTGCCGTCTGGAACCCGAGCTCTTGCTGGGCCATGTGGTAGGCCATGATGCCGACCGGCCGGTACGGGACTTCGACGCCGTCGACGACGAGCGTCGATCCGATCTGTGCCTGCTCACCGAACTCTCCGGCAACCGTGCGGATCTGTTCGGCGTCGAGACCGGTGATCTCGGCGGCCCACTCCGGCGTTGCGTCGGCGACGTGCTCGGTGAAGAGCTGGAACGCCGTCTTCACCTTCTCGCCGTCGAGGTCGTATTCGCCCTCGAGTGCGGGAGTGTCGGTGTCACCGAACGGTACGGCCGCTCCTGAAGCTTCATCCCATACGAGACCGACGTCCTCGGCCTCTTCTCCTTCACCAACCGTGACCCGGGCCACGGTGCCGTCCGCCTTGATGAGGAACGGCGCGTTCGTGTAGGTGGTGAGATACGGACGGTCGAGATAGTCCCGACGGATGAGCTCATGACACAGGGCCAACGCCATCGCGAGATCGGTCCCGGGACGGATCGGCAGCCATGTGTCGGCGAACGGTCCGGCGCTCCTCAACCGTGGATCGAGGTGGGTGATCTTCATCCCTCGATCTCGAGCCTTGACCATGTGCCTCGGCCACGTGAGCCAGCAGAACTTGTTCCCGCCGGCATTGGTGATGTTCCAGCCCCACGACAGCATGTAGTTGCAGTGGCGGAAATCCGGGTGCAGCACCGCGTGGGTGCCGAGCGTGTACTCGAGTGCCCGGTAGCCGGCATCCGAGCAGAACGCCCCGTGTCCGACCTTGGAGATCCCCGTCGACTTCACGAACGCATCGTCGTAGAAGTCTTTGGCCTTGCTCCGCCCCTTCTGCCAGAGGACCATCTTGGGGTCGCGAGCACGAACCTCGTTGACCTTCTCAGCAACGAGATCGAGCGCTTCGTCCCACGTCGCGCGCCGCCACTCTCCGGAGACGCCCTTTTCGTTGGTGCGCATCAGCGGCCACTTGACCCTGTTGGGGTCGTACATGGCCTGAATCTGACCCTGGCCCTTCGGACACAGGGTGCCGACGTTGCGCGGGTTCGTCGGATTCCCTTCGAACTTGACGACCCGCCCATCGATCCGGCGGGCGATCATTCCGCAGTCCTGCTTGCCGATCCAGCACGTGGTGGCGACGAAGTCCTCCACCGGGCCGGCCGCGGTCGTGTCCTGGGCCACGGCAACACCGTCCAGAGACCTGAACAGGAAGTTGCTTGCCACTGCGGCCGTACCGGCCACTGCGGCCGTGCCTTTGACAAAGGTCCGGCGGGTGATGGTTGGCATCCCGAGAAATACTTCCGACATCCCTACTCCCCTATTCCTTGCAATTCGGAGACTCGACGTGTGACGGCCGTGCCCGTCCCTCCTTCGGAGACACAACGACCCGGTTGTGGTGGCGGAGGAGTTGCGTGATACAACCCCCTCTCCGGCACATGGGCGGCGCAGCAGATCATCATTGACACCATCAGAACCCAGATCGCGTCATCCGGCTAGCGGGGGATGCCACTATTCGTGTGGGGACAAACCCGATTCTCACGACGGGGCCTGTCAGGGGATCCCCCTACGTTCCGGGCGATCGTGGCGACGAGAGCTACTTCAGGACGTCGAGTTCGAGCGCCAATCTCACGAGAGCGGCGCGGCTGTCGACACCGAGCTTTTTCATGAGGCGTGACTTGTACGTCTCGATCGTCTTGACACTGAGGAACATCATGTCGGCGATCTCGCCGTTGCTGTGGCCGAGAGCCACCAACCGGAACACCTCTGCCTCCCGGTCGCTCAGCGACCTGTAGCGGCGCTCATCGCCGTTGGCGGCATCGTCGACGGAGTCTGCCGGGACGGAGGTTCGAGCATCGGTGGCGAGGAGCTGGGCATGATGCGGATGGATGAACACGCCGCCATCGCTGACGGTGTGCAGGGCCGTCAGGAGCTCAGCCCCTGCGGCCTGCTTCAAGATGTAGCCGGATCCACCCGCGGCAAGGACCCGCCGCAGATAGCCAACGTCGTCGTGCATGGTGAGAACGAGAACACGCGTGTCGGGAAGCTCGTCGCGGATTCGGTCGAGGGCTTCGAACCCGCCACATCGCGGCATGTTGATGTCCAACAGAATGATGTCGGGGCGCAGCTTCGCGGCCAGCTCCATGCAATCGAGCCCATCATCGGCCTCGCCCACGACTTCGATCTCGGGTTCGGCCGAGAGGAGAGCGCTCAGCCCGGCTCTGAGCACCGGATGGTCGTCGGCCAGGAGAACCCGAATCGCGCTCACAACGGCACCTCGACGTACACGGTCGTTCCGTTGTGGCCGCTCTCGACTGCGAAGCTCCCGTCGAGCAGTTCGGCGCGCTCTCTCATGCCGTGCAACCCGACGCTCCTCTGGCTCCTGATGACCTCGTCCGGGTCGAAACCCGATCCGTCGTCTTCGACGATCGTCTTTACCGTACCGTCGCGCTGGGTGATCAGGATGCTGACACGGTGTGCGCTGCTGTGGCGTCCGGCGTTCGTCATCGCCTCCTGGACGATCCGGTACATGGCGGTCTCGACCAGCGGCGGCAGGCGCTCCGGCAGATTGATGTGCATGTCGACGGTGATCGAGGGATGCTGGAGGTGGTAGTCCTCGGCATACCGTTCGAGCGCAGCCGCGAGCCCCAGGTCGTCGAGGGCGCTCGG
>JAMBLK010000244.1 GCA_023336855.1 Actinomycetes bacterium | reverse complement strand
CTCCTCATCGTGCACGGCCTCGGAGAGCATTCTGGACGATGGGATCACGTCGGCCGCTTCTTCGCCGACAAGGGCTACGCGGTTGCGGCGTTCGATCTGAGAGGCCACGGACAGTCCGAAGGAACACGGGCGTACGCGGATTCCTTCAACGACTTCGTCGACGACGTCGAGGGCATCGTCGAATCGGGCCTTGTACTAAGAGATATCCCGTGGGTGCTCTACGGTCATTCGCTCGGTGGATTGATCTGCACGTACTACCTTGCTGAAGAGAGACCACACCCCGACGCCGCCGTCCTCTCTGCACCGGCACTCGAGGCCGACGTGCCGGGCGTATTGCGGGTCGCCGCCCAGCTACTGGGCAGGGTGACGCCCAAACTGGCGATGGCCAACTCCATCGACGGGGAGCAACTCTCACGCGACGAAGCGGTCGGTGAGACCTATTTCGCCGACCCGCTCGTCTACACGAAAGCAACGACTCGCCTGGGCATGGAGACCTTCGCAGCCCAGGACCGTTCTCGCGAGATCATGGGGCAGATCGACACGCCGACGTTGGTGATCCACGGCGGCGACGATCCACTTGTTCCTCCTTCAGCATCGGCGCCACTGGCGGCGATAACTTCAGTCGATCGGAAGGTCTATCCGGGACTCCGGCACGAGATGCACAACGAACCGGAACAGGTTCAGGTGCTCTCCGAGATCGCTGCCTGGCTCGACGCGACGCTCGCGTAGGCGGGGCGAACCACCTCATCGATGAGGTGCCGGCGCTCCGGCCAGTCGCCGAATCCGGCTTTGAACGCGTTGATCGTGATCTCTTCGAGGTCGGCGATTCCGAGACCGAATGTGGTCGCGGCGAGTTCGTACTCGTCCGTGAGACTGACCCGGCTCATGAGCCGATTGTCGGTGTTGAGTGTGACGGTGAAACCACTTCTGTAGAGGGCACCGAATGGATGCTCCGCCGCAGAAGGGAACGCCGACGTGTCGAGGTTGGACGTGATCGCCACTTCTAGTGGGATCCGGTGATCACGAATTCTCCGAGCGAGCGGGCCAAGTGACCTGATCGTGCTTCCGTCGAAATCCGTCTCGTCGGCGATGCGAACGCCGTGTCCAACTCTCGTGGCACCGCATCTCGCTACGGCTCGCCAGATCGAGGCGGCGGTGTCAGCCTCGCCCGCATGGATCGTCAGGCCGAGACCCGCATCGCGAGCCAGCCGGCAAGCTGCGAGGTGGTCGTCGGCAGGGAATCCTGCCTCGGGACCCGCGAGATCGAAAGCAACGAGGCCCCGGTCCAGATAGGGGATCGCAGCACGAACGACCTCTTCCGAATCCGATTCGTGACGAAGCGCTGAAGCGATGGCATACAGCACGATTCCCGTCTCGCGCTGCGCTGCTGCGAACCCGTCGAGGACTGCCTCGATTGAGGCTTCGCGGGTCAAACCGTGGACCATCTGGAGGCTCGGTCCGAAGCGGACCTCGGCGTAGACGACTCCATCGGCAGCGAGGTCGATCCCGGTCTCGTATGCGATCCGCTGAATCGCATCCTCGCTGCTCATGACAGCAACAGTGTGCGTGAACGCCTCGAGGTAGCGTTCCAGGGAGCCGGAGCGACCCTGGTTGAACCACTCACTCAGGCCATCGACATCGGTCGCGGGCAGGTCGGTGTACCCCTGAGTCTCGGCAAGTTCGAGGATGGTCTCGACCCGAACCCCGCCATCGAGATGGTCATGGAGCAGGGCTTTGGGGAGAGATCGGTAATCCAT
>JAMBLK010000243.1 GCA_023336855.1 Actinomycetes bacterium | reverse complement strand
TCGTCGCCCTCGGTGGCTCCGAGGGCAATGTGATGGTTGGTTCTGATCGTCGGTCTGTCGTTCACGACCACTTCGATACGATCGCCGCGAACCTCGATCGCTCCTGCCAGGTCCCCATCGATCAATACGAGATTTCCCCAGTGGTACGGTCGACGAACAACCGCATCGGCAACGGCCTCGACGGCCCCAACGAAGTCGGAACTGTTTCGGAGCGCGATCTCGACGAGATCGTCGTAGTTGGCGTGATCGGGGACCGTCTTCACGTTCGCATCGCAACACAACAAGCCATGTTCGTTGGCCCCGATGGAGAATCCGGAGAACTCATCGAGAGAGGGATCGTCACCCGCCCACGTAACGAGACCCGAGACGCCGAACACCGACGGTTCGAGAACGATCTGATCGTCGAACGAGGGACGCCCGAAGTCCTTGTTCTTGAACAGGCCGTAGCCGCCGTCACCGAATCGCACTACACCGATGGTGCACATGGCGCCTCCTCGTCCAGCGAGTGTACGCCGTGGATGTCGCGCCATCGGTCGGTATGCGACTGTCGAGATTCCGACCATGGCGGGATGATTCGACACAGGACCGTGGTTGACGTTGAGATGGCCACGCAAACCATTGCCCATACCGACTCCCGACGCGCCCTCATGTGGGGTGTCATGCTCGCCGTTTTGTGGGTGGCAGTTGCTGTTCTCAGACCGGCCATGACGTTCCATCTGGCGCCGTTCCTCATCGCATCGGCGCCGCCTGTGTTGCTCGTCCTGGACGAAGGAGCGTCTGTAGATCGTTCGTCGGTGCTTCGAATCGGTGCGATCGGCACCGCTCTCTCCCTCGGCACGGCGCTTCTGCTGCTCGCCATCGGAGCGATGGAAGGCCCTGCGTTCGAAGCCTTCCCGAGTCCGCTTGTCGAGGCATTCGTTCTCACCGCTGCCGGCGCCGTCGTCGGCATTGGAATCGGCTGGTGGCGTACCCGCTGATCAGCGCCCGGCCGCTACGGCAAGCGCATCTCGATCGGCGAGGGTGATTACCCGATAGCCCGTCTCCACCGCTCCCTCGGCTCGTAGCTCGGAGAGGGCTTCATTCACGGATTGGCGGCTGGCGCCCAGCAACCCGGCGAGGCTTGCCTGCGACAGATGGAGTTCGCCGTAGCGGTCCGATTCGTCGAGGACCATCTCGGCAACCTGCTCTTTGACCGTGCCTCGCATGAGCCGGAGCACACGTCGTTGAGTCGCTTCGAGCTGGTTCAACCCTGCAACGAGCCATCGCATCGCGATCGTTGGGTGTTCGATGAGGACGGGAAGGAGCTTCGACCGGTCGATCCTGAACGCTTGTACCGGGGTGACGGCCCTGGCGCTCGAGATGTAGGGCTGGGCGCGCAGCATGGCGATGTCTCCGATCACGGCTCCCGGGCCGACGCGCCCGACGACGAGTCGTCCGCTCTTGCGGTTCCTGAACAGCTCGACATCTCCGCTGCGGATCACGAAAGCGGCAACCGAATCCTCGCCTTCTTTGATCAGATGCGTTCCCGGATACTTCTCGATGTAGCTCCCTGCGGCCGAGAGAGCATCGAGATCATCGGGTGTGAGCGGGAGGTAGTCGGTGCGGCCGAACGATCGGGCGAGCCAGGCGAGATGTTG
The DNA here is from genome assembly GCA_023336855.1 of Actinomycetes bacterium. Classification (GTDB taxonomy): domain Bacteria; phylum Actinomycetota; class Acidimicrobiia; order Spongiisociales; family UBA5794; genus JAHEEL01. Next base: position 5,151 of record JAMBLK010000243.1, on the reverse strand, counting down.
TTCCTCTACAGAATCCATGCTTTGGGCAACGCTCAGAAGCGTCTACGTATTCTCGCAGACACGTTCCGCCCCGTAGATCACAAGCTATTCGACTCGGGCCGGGTGTGGAGGTGAGGACGGTGGCGAGTCGGGAGGGGTCTCGGAACGAATTACGTACGCAATTCGTACTACTGCCTGTTGTCTTCCCGGTTCGACGCGACCCGCTCAATTCCGAAGTGCCCGGTACAGCAATTGCGGGGGCTGCCAACGGGCTCGAACCCACCGACGGATGGCGAGCTGTGCGGCGACGTCGTCCTCGTTGTACTCGAGCAGTCGCGATCGCCGGCTCTCAGCCCCATTCAACAGATCCACGTACCAGAGTTCGGACTGAGCGCCGCCGGGGTCGTCGTCACGCCAGTCGAAGCCGCACAACGGCGCGATCACCTTCAAGGAGTAGCCGTTCGGGGATACGAATCGCTGCTTCGTCCATGCCCAGAGATCGCAGGCGTAACGATCGAACCAATCGTCTACCGATGCCGCGGATTGCAGCGACAGCCCGTGTCGTTCTCCGGCTTCGGTGAGGATGGTCCGCTCGTATCCGGTCCAGTGATAGACGACGGCATCGTTCGACGCGGCGATGTCGTCGAAGAATGCGAACAGGTCGGCGAGGACCCGCCTCTCCCCATCCGGGGTGCCGGTCCAGTCGGCGAGCGGCTCGTATCTCGAGCCGTCGGCATCGGTAATGAGGAGTCCGGCGAGATAGAGCACTCCTCTGTAGGTCTCAACGTCGAAGTCGATCTCGACAGGGGCATCCGGCAGGGTGACGTCGATACCGGATCGCCGAAGCAGCGTCCCGGCGCCGCGTGCTCTGGCCTGCAAGATGGCTTCATCGGAGATCTCCACATCGCCCACGAACGTACCGGGAGCAAGATCGGCCATGCGTGTCGTTGTCGAGACACCTGCGGCGATGAGTTGCCTCGTTGCGCTCGCTCCGATGGCCGGCAGCAGAGAGACGTGGTCGACACCCTCGAGTTCGGCACGGCAGAATCTGGCCCACGGACACGATCGGCACTCACCCCGCCAGATCGCCGGTACGAGTGGCGCGTCGGCTTGATCCCGGCCGATCTCGACGACGGCGATCGCCTCTTCGAGCGCTGTCTGATACCGGTCGAGCAGCCGGGGGTTTCCGTCGGCCAGATCGACCCACAGGCATGTAATCGCCGGCTCTGAACCGATGATACCGGCCAGTCGACGCGGATTCGCGTAGCCGAGATCGTCGAGCAGTGTCCAGTAGTGAGCGACCTGGAGCAGGTCGACAATCCGCTCGGAGCGGAACACCTGGAGTGCCCCACCGGTGTCGTCGAGATGGTCGGATGCGGCCAGCCGGGACGGGACGCCTCTCCGACCGATCACCTTGTGGTGCTTCACGTCAACGGGTGCGTACCCGTCGTCAAGGCGCACGAGGAGATCGGGAACGCCCACGGAGTGCAGGTGGGGTGCAGAAATTCGAGCGCCGAAGATGAGTGGCACACCCGCTCGGAGCAACAGCAACGTGATCTCTTCACACCCGACCGTGCCGATCGCGGGGTCGATGACGACGGGAGCCGTTCGGTCGAATGGATCTCCGACGGTCGAGACGGTCGTCCACGTTTCGTGCCCTTCGAGGATCTGCGCCGCCACGGTCTCTTCCCAACGGCGACCCTCAGAAATCCTGTGTTCAACGACAGCGTTGGTGGAGCGCTCGGCATCGTTGAACCGGCTGTGATGGATCCGTGTTGGGCATCGCCCGAGCTCTCCACCACCGATCAAGACTGGTTCTCTGTGCGTCGTCGTCGCTCCCATGAGACCCATCATGGCATCGCTGTGGGACAGAAAACGAACCCTGGCGCCCGATGGCTGTCGATGATCCACCACGCATCCGGATCGCCGGCGACAGAGCCCTAGCGACGCCAACTCTCGCGGTTGAAAAGGATGAGGATCGGGAGGATCTCCAGCCGTCCGATGATCATCAAGCCTGCGAGCAGCCACTTTCCGGGAGCGGCGACTCCGAGGTAATTCTCCGTTGGCCCAACCGAGCCGAGTCCCGGACCCACGTTCCCGATTGAGGACGCCACCGCCGAAACGGTCGAAATGATGTCGAGATCGGGACCCCAAATAGAACTGATCACAGCGAGAGCGAATGAGCCGGTCATGAAGGCGACCATGTACAGCATGAAGAAGGTCTGAACCGCCTCGACGACCGTGTTCTTCACGGAGGTCTTGCCGATGCGTGTTATGAAGACGCCGCGTGGATGAATCAGTCGGCGAACGTCTGCCCTTGATGACTCGAAGAGAATCTCGTGCCGGTAGATCTTGATCGATCCGGACGTCGATCCGGCCATGCCGCCGATGAACATGAGACCGACAATCATGATCTGGAGCGCAGGTTTCCACAGACCGAAGTCGGCGGTACCAAAACCCGTCGTCGTGATCAGGGTCGCTGCCGTGAAGAGTGAGTTTCGGATGACCTCGTGGATCGGACCACCCCACGTCCCGATCGCCATCACCGCTGCAGCCGCACCCATCACCCCGAGGTACACCTTCACTTCGGTGGTCTTCCAGTAGACATCCGGCTTACGAATGGCCCGGTAGTGCACGGCGAATGACGTCCCGGCCAGGATCATGAAGACGATCACGATCCATTGCGAGTATGCGGAGAACGCACCCATCGAGCCGGCGTTCGTGCTGTAGCCGCCGGTTGAGAGGGTCGTGAAGGCGTGGTTGACGGCCTCGAAGAGGGTCATCTCTCCGACCCAGAGCAGAAGAATCTGGGCGCCCGTCAACGCGAAGTACACGATCCAGAGTCGCTTCGCGGTCTCCTTGAATCTGGGTGTCAGTCGATCAGGCGTCGGTCCGGGAGACTCGGCGCGAGCCAACTGGACTGCACCCATGCCGAGGAGCGGGAGGATCGCGATCGACAGAACGATGATTCCCATGCCGCCGATCCATTGGGTGAACGAGCGCCAGAACAGGATTCCGTGGGGGAGCGCACCCGGGTCGGGGATCACCGACGAACCGGTGGTTGTGAAACCGGCCACCGTCTCGAACACGGCATCGGTCACGTTGGTGATCGATCCGGTCAGTAGATAGGGGAGGGAGCCGATGACTCCAATCGCGATCCAGGCCAGTGCCACGGCAGCGAAGCCCTCGCGTGTGCTCAGCTCGCCCGGCCGGTCGAACAGCCTCCACAGCACGAAGCCGATGACCGTCGTGATGAGTGCCGACAAGACGATCCAACCCGCGGTCGACCACTCCTGATACATGACGGAGACCAATGCCGCGAAGAGCATGGAGACTCCCGTCGATCCAACGACGGCTCCGGCAACATGGAGGAGGTTCCGCCAGGACATCGCCGGTCAGCCCGAGAGGCTCTCGGCGGCAGCGATCGCCTCCGGAAGCGCGATCACGATCAAGTGGTCGCCCTCTTCGATCACGGTGCTGCCGCGGGGCACGAATGCCTTGTCGCCACGCTGTATTCCTCCGATGATCAGCGATGCCGGGGGATTGAGTTCATTGAGCGACTTGCCGATCGCTGGACTCTTCGGCCCTACCGCCAGTTCGATCGCCTCGGCATCCGAGTCGGAGAATGTCGCGACCGAGTAGATCACTCCGCGTCTGACGAAGCGCAGAATCTCATTGGCAGCAGATAGTCGGGAGCTCACCGTGGCATCGAGACCCGCGCCACCGAGGATTGCCACCAGCTCGGTGTTGGTGAATCGTGCGATCACCTCTCCGGCGCCGAGCTCTTTGGCAAGAAGGCAGCCGAGAAGGTTCTCTCCATCCCAGCCGCTGAGGGCGATGACGGAGTCGGCCGCATCCACTCCTTCGGAGATGAGGACTTTGGGATCGGTCGGGTTACCGCACACGGTCACGACTCTTGGGAGGCTCTCTGCGATCAGCTGGCAGCGGTCGCGGTCCTCGTCGATCAGCGTCGTGGAAATGCCGTTGTCGGCGAGGAGCTCTGCAGTCTTGCGTGCAAGGCGGGTTCCCCCGAGGATGATGACTTTCTCAGCGGCCCGATCCGTGATTCCGAGCAGTTTGTAGGCCTCCGCGGTCTTGTCTGCCCGGGCCATCAAGAGGACGTGGTCGTGGGGTTCGAGCATCGTGGAGCCGCGAGCGATCAGCGTTTCGCCGTGGCGGATGACTGCCACGACCAGCCAGTTCCAACCGTCGACAGACTTGCGAAGGTCCGCCAGTGTTGTTCCGACGAACGCGGCATCGGGGCTGACGAACGCACCCATGAGCAACAGGTTTCCGTCGGCGAATTCCACGAGTTCGGAGACGGCACCGCGTTTTACGAGTGTGAGAAGCTCTCGGGCTGCAGCTTCGCCAGGGTCGATGATCAGGTCGACGCCGAACTCTGCGACCTCGGCTTTCAACTCCGTGTCTTCAACACGCGCGACTTTCCTGGGAATGTCGAGCGTGTTCGCCGCATTGCAGGCAAGCACGTTGATGGCGTCGGACGACGTCACCGCGATTAGCAGGTCGGCATCGCTGAGCCCGGCGGCTCGGAGGGTCGAAGCCGATGCACCGTTGCCGGTTACGACCATACAGTCGATCTCTCCCTGGACCTCAGCGGCCCTCTCGGGATCCGACTCGACGAGGACGACATCCTGACCTTCGAGCGCAAGCCGATCGGCGAGGTATGAGCCGACCGCTCCGGCTCCCACAATGACAATTCTCATGGGCGGCAGGATAGGTACAGCGTGGGTTCCGTACGAACCAGGAGCGAGACTCGGGCCGGCGTCGCGTCGTGTGTTGAAGCTGCTTGACGGGTCATGGATCTCGCTACGATGCTGCCATGCGAATACTCACCGTGGCACTGATCACCGTCCTGGCGCTTGTCTCCATCTCGTGCAGCAGCGACTCTGCCGAATCCGATCTCACTGAGGCCGAGTTGGCGTGGTGCGCTGACCCCGGCGACTTCACGTCGTACGACGCGATCTGGGACACTGCCAACGATCTCGGTATCGGCACCGTCGGTCACTTCATGCTCGACAAGGCCGGCATCGAGACCGACGTGCATCCGGACGATCTTTCTGCCGAGGACCTGACCGAAGAAGAGATCGCTGCACTCATCGCGGTCGGCGACGACTTCGAGAACGGCGACGAGATCTGGCTCGAGTATCTCGG
>JAMBLK010000242.1 GCA_023336855.1 Actinomycetes bacterium | reverse complement strand
TACTGCTCTACTTGCTACTGCTCTACTTGCTACTGCTCTACTTGCTACTGCTCTACGCAGAAGTGGGGCGACCCGAAGGCCGCCCCACTTCTATCTGAGCTTGTAGCTCGCAGCTGGTAGCTGGTAGCTCTCTAGAACCCCATCCCGCCCATGCCGCCATCGTCATGGCCGCCGGCCGGCATCGGAGGAAGGTCTTCCTTCATCTCAGCGACGAGCACCTCGGTCGTGACAAGGAGAGCCGCCACGGAAGCAGCGTTCTGCAATGTCGACCGGGTCACCTTGGCAGGATCGATGATGCCGTCCTCGATGAGGTCGGTGTACTCACCTGTCGCGGCATTGAAGCCCTCGTTGCCTTCGGACTCGTTGAGCACCTTGTTCACGACAACGCCGCCTTCATAGCCGGCATTGACCGCGATCTGACGGAGCGGAGCTTCAAGCGCACGCTTGACGAGCTGGCGCCCGGCCTTCACGTCATCGCTTCCACCACGGAGCTTGTCGATCGCAACACCGGAACGAAGCAGAGCAACACCACCACCGGGGACGATGCCCTCTTCGACAGCGGCACGGGTCGCCTGAATGGCGTCCTCGAGGCGATGCTTCCGTTCCTTGAGCTCGACCTCCGTCGCAGCGCCGACCTTGATGACGGCAACGCCACCGGAGAGCTTTGCTAGACGCTCCTGGAGCTTCTCACGATCCCAATCGGAATCGGACTTGTCGATCTCCTGGCGAATCTGCTTCACACGGGCCTCGACGTCTGCGTGGGATCCGGAACCCTCGACGACCGTCGTGTCGTCCTTGCTGATGACGACCTTGCGGGCCTTGCCGAGCAAGTCCATCGTGACGCCATCGAGCTTGAGACCGACCTCTTCGGAGATGACGGTCGCACCGGTGAGGATGGCGATGTCCTGGAGTTGAGCCTTGCGGCGCTCCCCGAATCCGGGGGCCTTGACGGCCACGGACTGGAACGTGCCACGGATCTTGTTCACGACGAGTGTCGCGAGCGCTTCACCCTCGACGTCCTCGGCGATGATCAGCAGCGGCTTGCCCGACTGCATGACCTTCTCGAGAATCGAGAGCATGTCCTGGACCGAGCTGATCTTCGAGTTGACGATCAGCACATACGGGTCCTCAAGGACGGCTTCCTGACGATCGACGTCACTGATGAAGTACGGCGAGATGTAGCCCTTGTCGAACTGCATGCCCTCCGTGAACTCGAGCTCGACACCAAAGGTCTGACTGTCCTCGACGGTGATGACACCCTCGTTGCCGACCTTCTTCATCGCATCGGCGATGCGATCGCCGATGATCGTGTCCGCAGCGGAGTTCGCAGCGACGTACGCGATGGCTTCTTTGTCGTCGCTCGATACCGGCTTCGCCGAATCGGCGATATTATCGACGACCTTGGCGACGGCCTCTTCGATGCCGCGCTTCATCTCCATCGGGTTGCTTCCGGCTGCGACAAGACGGAGTCCGTCCCGGACCATCGCCTGTGCGAGCACCGTTGCCGTCGTCGTGCCGTCACCGGCAACGTCGTTGGTCTTGTCGGCGACTTCCTTGGCGAGCTGCGCCCCCATGTTCTCGAACGCGTCTTCGAGTTCGATCTCCTTGGCGATCGTCACACCATCGTTCGTGATCGTGGGCGAACCCCACTTCTTGTCGAGTACGACGTTGCGCCCCTTGGGACCCAGCGTTACCTTGACGGCATCTGCGAGCTGGTCGACGCCCGCTTGGAGGCTCCGTCGGGCCTCCTCATTGAAACGAAGTTCTTTTGCTGCCATTGAGTGAACCCTCCTAGGCGAGAACAGCGAGAATGTCGCGGGCGGACAGAATCAAGTAGTCCTCGCCTTCGACCTTCACTTCGGTGCCGCCGTACTTCGAATAGAAGACGACGTCTCCGACATTGACGTCCATGGGAATCCGCTCCCCATCTTTGAACTCACCCGGGCCAACGGCGAGTACCTCGCCGAGTTGCGGTTTCTCTTTGGCCGTATCCGGGATCACGAGGCCGCTCGCTGTGCGAGATTCCTCTTCATCCTGCGGCTTCACGACGATACGATCGCCGAGAGGCTTCAAATTCATCCGACTCCTCCTTGGTTGCTGGCAGTCGGTCAGTGCGAGTGCTAACAGTAACACGATTCTGGCACTCTTGAACAGAGACTGCCAAGGCAAGTAGCGCAGTAGATCAGTAGCAAGTGGCGCAGTACTGATCTACTGCGCTACTGATCTACTACCGACTGCAGGTCCGCTCCTTCGATGATGCCTACCGCGTGTCCATTCTCCACGACGACGAACCGGCCGGTCTTACCTGCGGGGCGTGTCGCCATCGCTTCGAGGGGCATGCGGATGTCCACCACATCTCCTGGTCCGATCTTCGCCATCGCGGCCGACGCACGGATCGAGACCCGGCGGGCGGGTGAGAGTCGCTCCAGTTCCGACTCACCCAGCACACCCCGGATCCTGCCGTCGACTTCGACGGGGAGCGAGCGGAGACGAGCGCCTATCTGGAAGAGGTCGACCACGGTTCCAACGAGCATCTCCCCCGGTACAGGATCCGGAGTCCTGCGCATGACATCGCCGGCGACCAACCCGTCAACCTGAGCGAGCATTCGTTCTCGCTTGCCCGCCACGCCGGCGCTGCGAAGCAGATACCACCCCAGGATGATCCACAGCATGGCCCATGGATCGAACCCGGTGAACGCAACCACGGTCGCCACGCCGATCACTGCCCAGCCAAAGATCCGCCCTGAGGCAACAGCGATGTTGGTCGCTTTCACGCGATCTCCTGTGAAGTGCCAAACGGCGGCACGGAGCGCGCGTCCTCCGTCGAGAGGGAATCCGGGCAGGATGTTGAAGACGGCGATGAAGAGGTTGACGAAAGCGAGGAAGCGGAGCGAGGACTGTACTTCCGGTATGCCCGTCGCTGTCACCGCGGCCAGCGAGAAGATGCCGGCCACCACGAGAGATGCAATCGGCCCGGCGATCGAGACCACGAATTCATCCGTGGGGCGCTCCTCGTTCCCCTCGATCTTCGTGTACCCGCCGAATGCGAGGAGTTGGATCCGGCGCACCTCAAGACCCCGACGTTTGGCGAGCACGGCGTGGCTGCCTTCGTGCAGAAGGACCGAGAGGATGAAGAGTGCTCCCGCGACGACCGCGATCGTCGTTGCGAATGCGGGATCCGTCTGCGGGTACACGACGCCGATGTCGACGTACAGCACCCACACCATCGCTGCAGCGATGACAAAGACAGACAGATCGGCGATGATCTCGACGCCGCCGACCCGGCCAAGACGAATGCCCCGGTTCACGAACCGAGCCGCATACTCGGATCGACGTCGGAGTCCCAGGCGTCCGGCGTTGCACCGCTGCGCACTCGATCGACTGCGACGGCAGCCACCATCGCCCCGTTGTCGGTGCACATCTGAATGGACGGGATGAATAGATCGACATTGCGTCGGTCGGCTTCCTCCCGAAGCCGAGTACGGAGTCTCCGGTTCGCGAGCACACCGCCACCGCCACCAACGGCTCGGACACCGGTCTCTTCGATTGCGTTGAACGTCTTCTCCACAAGCACATCCACGATCGCTTCTTGGATAGACGCAGCCACATCTGCCCTCGGGGGGAGCGTGCCATCGAGTTTGGCCTTCTCCAGATACGTCACGACTGAGGTCTTGAGCCCTGAGAAGGAGAAGTCGAACGGGCGATCTCGCAGAGCCCGCGGAAATCTGATCGCTTTCGGGTTGCCGTGCTCTGATTCGGCATCGATGACCGGGCCACCGGGGTACCCCAGGCCGAGGAATCGTGCGAGTTTGTCGAACGCCTCTCCTGCCGCATCGTCGATCGTCGTCCCGAGGGTCTCGTAGTCGCCCCACTCGCGAACGTGAATGATCTGGCTGTGACCGCCCGATGCGAGTAACACGATGGCCGGCGGCTCGTAGGACTCGAACTCGAGACGCGGCGCATAGAGGTGCCCCTCCATGTGGTCGATGCCGTAGAGCGGCTTCTCGAGCGTCCATGCCAGCGACTTCCCGAAGGCGTAGCCGACCATGAGCGCACCGATCAATCCCGGGCCGCGGGTGGCAGCGACCGCGTCGAGTTGATCGGGATGAACGCCCGCGCTCGCAAGCGCCTGATGGACCAGTGGCCTGATCGCTTCGACGTGCGCCCTGGCTGCGACTTCCGGCACGACACCGCCGAAGCGGGCGTGCTCCTCCGTCTGGGATGCCAGCACGAACGAGCGGACCTTGAAGCCCTCCAGAACCGCAACGCCGGTCTCATCACAGCTGCTCTCGATCCCGAGAATGAGTGGATCGGTCATGCTGCCTCTCTCCCCAGGCTGAGGCGAATCTCGTCGAGGAGACCCCCGTACTCATCGGCATCGACGTCGAGCGCCCACATGACGATCGCGTCCTCCCCTGCGTAGTAGCCCTTCCTCTTTCCGACCGGGCCGAACCCGAAACGCTCATAGAGCTTCTGGGCGTCGGTGTTCGTCGCCCGAACTTCGAGCGTGAGGTGACGTGCGCCGCCGGCGAGGGCCTTCTCGACGAGGGCGAGCAGAATGCGCGTCCCGAGTCTCATGCGTCGGAACCCCGGAACGACGGCAAGCGTCGTGATGTGGGCGTCGTCCTCGATCAGCATCACACCGCCGTATCCGAGGATCTCCCCATCATTCACCACCACAATGTACGTGCGATTGCTCTGGGCCAGTTCGTCGAAGAAGATCCTGGCCGACCACGGTTCCGGGTAGATCTCACGTTCCAGTGTGGCAACCGCAGGAACGTCGCTGCGGGACATGGTCCTGATCGTCACGGCCAGATCCCCTCAGAACGGAACGTCTTCCAATTGATCTGCACATCGGGTTCGCGCATGTAGTCGGGTCGCAGGTCCTCAGATGCAACGTACTCGCCGTGAGCGGCCCGGATGGCGGCAATCTCGAGCATCACATCAGCCGATGGGTAGCGAGGCCGACCGCGGCGGACCCGGTGGAGCCCACCCCACATCGTCTCCGGTAGGGCCTGCCAGTCGCCTACGACCAGTGTGTCGGCTTCATCGGTGTCGAGAATCGCTCGGAATTCCTCAGCTCCCAGTACTTCGGCCGGACCGTCTGGGGCGACGCCCCCCGGAAGTGGCCGATAGGGCGCGGCAGCGACCTGGCCTCTTCTCACGTCGACGACCGACCAAATCCGCCGATGCCCGGTCGCAGCACGGAGCGCTTGGACGGTCAGCGACGACACGGCAACGATGGGTGCTCCAACGCCGGCGGCGAACGCCTGAGCGGTTGCGATTCCAGCCCTGATACCCGTGAACGGACCCGGTCCGATGTCGACGGCCACGGCATCGATGTCCTGTCGATCCCACCCCGCCTGTTTGAAACAGAAGTCGATAGCCGGAACCAAGAAACCGACGTGTCCGCGCCGATCCACCCGAACGCTCATGGCAGCCAGAGATCCGCCTTCGCCAAGAGCGACGGACGACGCGGGTGTCGCTGTCTCGATGGCGAGGATCTTCATGCGACCTCCTCCAACGACCGATCCAGCCATGAGCCGAAGGGGACGATCCGGAATCGTCGACCGGTCTCACCGTCGATCTCGAGCTCGACGACGAGCCGGTCCATCGAAACTGCTTCCTCGATCGCCTCTCCCCACTCGATGACCAACACGCCGTTCGCGGCTGTCTCCTCGAGATCGAGGTCTTCGAACTCGAGAATCGAACCGAGTCGGTAGACGTCTGCGTGCACAAGCGGAACCAAGCCGTCGCGATAGACGCGGGCGATGACGAACGTCGGGCTGGAGATCTGGTCGGGCACGCCGAGGCCCTCCGCGATACCGGAGGTGAGGAGCGTCTTGCCCGTGCCTAGCCTGCCACTGAGCAGCACAACATCGCCGGGGCCAAGGACCGACGCAAGGCGTCTACCAAGGGCCAGTGTCTCTTCGGGGGAATCGGTTCGTGTGGTGATCATGCTCATCTCAGCGGCCGAAGAGACCGAGTTGCTCCGGGTCCACGTCAGGCTTGACGGGATCCCCGACTTCGGTGTCGTCGGACTCACCACCGAGGTTACCGTCGACTGCGTCGCGGATGAGGCCGAAGTCGTACCTCATGTCCTCAAGCACCTGAGCAGATCCCCGCAGGGCGGCCGCCGGGTGGAACGTCGGCACGAGGTGCCGCCCCCACCACTCGTAGGCCGTGCCGCGAACACGAGTGATTCCGGTCTCGGTCTTGAGGAGGAGCTTCGAAGAGAAGTTCCCGAGGGTGACGACGACCTTCGGGTTGATTCGCTGCAATTGCTCGCTGAGATACCTCTTGCAAGCTTCGATCTCGTCGGGCCGTGGGTCCCGGTTCTTCGGAGGACGACACTTCACGACATTGGCGATGTACACATCCTTGCGTTCGAGTCCGACCTCGCCGAGGAGTTGGTCGAGAAGCTGGCCGGATCGGCCGACGAACGGGACACCCTGTTCATCTTCACGCTGCCCGGGAGCCTCACCAACGAACACCACGTCGGCTTCCGGATCTCCGTCTCCGAACACGACCTGTGTACGCCCCTCGGAGAGCCGACACGCTGTGCAGGCGAGCGCTTCGGCGCGCAGTTCGTTGAGCCTCTCGACGGCTTCTGTGCTCATTCCGGACCCCGCGATCCGCCGAGAGCAGACTCGATCGCTCGACCCACGGCGACGAATGCCGCTTGCTGTACGACGTCGATGTCGGCGGATTTGGATCCGAACGACACGACGAACGCCGAGTCCCCGTCATACCGGGTATGAGTCGGCCGGACGCAAGCACCGAGGGCGTCATGGGCCCGGATGGCGACCCGGCGCAGCTCGTTGCGGTCTTCGATGCCCGCGTCGGTGGCGACACAGATGAGCGTCGTGTTGTCCCCGAGAGATGGGCCGATAGGCGGTGCCAGCGATGCCGGCTCGCCTCCTGTGAGCGACTCCCCTTCGAGGGTGAACACGTCGCCTGCAGCGTTCAGAACGACCAGGGCGCCGACCGTGGCGTCACCGACGGCGACGGCCGCGGACCCCACTCCTGCGAATTGCATCGCTGTCGGGCCTCGCCATGCTCCAACGGTCGTGCCGGCACCTGCCCCGGCGCGACCGAGTGGGACGGGTTCGGTGGTTCGGTTCCGGTACGCGACTGCTCCGTCGTCAGGAGTCGGCCGTCCCGGTTGATCTCCGGTCATGAGGTCGAACACGATCGCCGACGGAACGATGGGAACCGGTCCGGCGGGCGTGGGTGCTCCACGCCCTTCCGATTCGATCGTGGAGACCACACCGGTCGCGGCAGCAAGGCCGAACGCCGACCCTCCTGCGAAAACAAGCGCGTTGATCGTGACGGGTTTGATGGCGTCACCGAGCGTGCCGAGTTCGCGGGTACCGGGCGCTCCCCCTCGCACGTCTACGACGGCGACGTTGGGCTCCGGGAATGTCAGCACCGTGACCCCGGTGGCGGCAACGGGGTCGGTGTGGTGCCCAACGGCGACACCCGGTACGGCTGTGATCGTTGGATACTCCATCAGGATCCCCCGTGAACGTACCGGCGGGGCAGTCGTGGTCCGAATTGACAGACGATCTCGTAGTTGATGGTGGAGAGCAGGTCGGCCCATTCGGTCGCCGTTACCTCCTCGTCTCCTTGCGTCCCGATGAACACGACTTCATCCCCCACCTCGACCGGCTCGTCCCCAACATCGATCATGACCTGGTCCATCGTCACCGTACCGGCAAATGGGTGTCTCTTCCCGTGGATCAAGACCTCCCCGCCGAGAGATGAGAGCCGCCGGGGGATGCCATCCGCGTAGCCGAGAGGGACGGTCGCTACGGTCGACGGCCGCACGAGGGCGCGGGCACGCCCGTAGGAGGGGCGAGCGCCTGCCGGGAGCCGCTGGACGAATGAGACCGCCGAGACGACCCGCATCGCGGGTCTGAGCTCGAGACCGATACCGGTCTCAGGAGCCGGGCGGAGTCCGTAGATCCCGAGTCCGATTCGAGCAAGATCGAATCGGGCCTCGGCGTGGTCCAATGCCCCTGCGGTGTTCGCCGCATGGACGTATTCAACGTCGATGCCTTCGGACAGGAGGAGATCTCGGAATTGAACGAGAGCGCGAACCTGGCGACCCGTGAACTCCGGGTCTTCCTCCGCGACCGAGAGATGGGTCGCGATCCCTTCGAGGATCAGGCGATCATCGGCGTTGATCCGTCTTGCGAGATCGATCGCCTCGACCGGGGCCGCACCGACGCGGTGCATGCCGGTGTCGACCTTGAGGTGGACCGGGTACGGCGCCCGTCCGAGACGTTCGGCGGTCTCGGCGACGTCTTCAACGAAGCGGCGTCGATAGACGATCGGAGTCAGCGACCATCCGACGACCGCATCGAGTTCCTCCGGCAGCGGCTCGGACAGGACGAGGGTCGGCGCCTCGATCCCGGCTTCACGAAGACGCACGCCTTCGGAGACCAACGCGACGGCCAGATGGGTCGCGCCCCCCGCGAGTGCCGCCCGCGCTGCCGGCACGTCGCCGTGGCCGTACCCGTCGGCCTTGACGACGGCGCACACGACGGTCGGCGAGATGGCGCCACAGATGACCCGCACATTCGACTCGATCGCGTCGAGGTCGATCTCGATCCAGGAAGGCCGCATAGGGTGCAGGGTAACGAATGTGGGTACCTCGCGGCTCCGCACCCGATCTGACGAAGTGGGCCATTCGACTCTAGGGAGGGTCAGGACGAACCCGTACGCTCAGTAGGCGGATGAAATCCGGTCGCAGGACGAGATGCCTCGACCACGAGCCAGGAGATGAGCGACACCAGCCAGGACAGCGCAACCGAGAACCGGTCGGCCCGTAAGCGATCCGGTGCCCCCGGTGGGAGTGGACACATCACCGAAAGGTGACATCCCCCCGGACATCGGATCACATCTGCAGAACATCGTCGCCTATCTCCGCACTCTGCAGAGATCCCCTCCCCGGGACGGGTCCGGCCAATGAAGCGGCCGCTCTTCGGAGCGGTCGCTTCGCGTCCACCCCCCGTCGTTTGTGTCTACGTTCACAACAGCTGTGCTTCTCCACACGAGCGATTGGCTTGCTCGGTCTTTCCCTCGTCGTTTGTGCTTACGTTCACAACTGTTGTGACTCGCCACACAGACGATCGCCACCGACGATCGGACCCCTTCCAACGGGCCCCGTTGTGTGGCACGTTGTAGCCGTGTCCGACATCGATCGCCTCCTCGCCGTAGTCGCGAGTCGCCAGCACGGCGTCTTCAGCAACCGGCAAGCCGTCGCCGCGGGCGCCACTCGTCGCCAGATCGAGTACCGGCGGTCCACCGGCGCCTGGATCGACCTCGACTACGCCGTCTACGCGCTCGACTCATCGCCACCGACCTGGCAAAGACAGGTGATGGCCGCCGTCCTTACCAAGAACAGAGCTCGCGCCTCTGGAATCACATCAGGCGTCCTTCACGGCATGGCCAACTGTCGCAAAGGGAGGCCCGAGATCACAGTCCCTGCCAGCGGGAACGCCCCGAGCAGGCTGGCAGTCGTACGACGCAGGACGGACTTCACGTCGCTCAAGCTCGTGCTCATCAACCGCATACCCACGTTCGACGTGCCGACCACGCTCTTCGATCTCGCGTCCCGTCTCCCGGCGTCGCAACTGGAGCGAACGATTGATGACTGTCTTGTGCGCAGCAAGGTGAATGCCGACGAACTTCGCTCCGTGCTCAGCCGGTACAGCGGATGTCGCCTCGCAGGGACGGTCGCATTCCGGGAAGCCATCGGAGAAATCACCGACGCGTACGTGCCCTCGGAGAGCGATCTCGAGGGGCTACTGCTCCGCGTTCTGGACGATCCGAGAGTCCCGCAGCCCCAATTGCAGGCGAGGCTCTCGTGGTGGCAGGAACTACCGCACAGGATCGATGCCTGCATCGACCCGTGGACCCTCATCATCGAAGCCGACGGCCGCACATACCACACCAAGCGTGCGGACTTCGAGAATGATCGTCGCAGGGACAATCTGGCTGTCGCTCACGGCTACCGGGTGCTGCGATTCACATACCGGATGCTCAATGACGATCCAACCGAGGTTCTCCGAATCATCCTACGGGCAGGAGCCCAATCCGCAGGAGAAATCGATCGTGTGTGAAACCACAGCAGTTGTGAACGTAAGCACACACGATGACTGGGACACCTCGCGGCTCCATCGTTTGTGTGACAACTCACATCTGTTGTGAACGTAGGCACAAACGATGGCGGCTCAGGGGTGGTTGCCCGTGGCGATCGCCATCACCACGGCCTGGTCGCGGGTGTGTGTGATCGTGACGAGGACCTCGGTGACGCCGAGCATCTCCGCCCGCTCGGCCGCCCGACCGGTCAGGACCGCGCGCGGGCGGCCTCCCCCTGTGATCTCGATGTCGGCCCACCGCAGATGCCGCCACCCCGTACCGAGGCTCTTCATGACCGCTTCCTTGCCCGCGAATCGAGCAGCCAGACGCGCGGAGGGATCTCGGAATCGGGAGGCGTACTCCCACTCGTGATCGGTGAAGCAGCGTCGACGGAAGGCCTCGCTGTTGCGATCGAGGAGAGATCGTACGCGGTCGATCTCAACGAGATCCACCCCGAGTCCCTTGATCTCCATGAACGTGCTCCCTGCCTCGACTGATCCGCCGCCGGACCAGATCTACTCGACGGTGACCGACTTCGCAAGATTACGCGGCTGATCGATGTCGTGCCCCCGGAGACGGGCCACGTGATATGCAAGCAACTGCAGCGGTACCACGGCCGCGACCGGTGCAAGCAGATCATTCATCTCGGGAATCCGAAGCACCATGTCCGCGTGTCGTTCGATCTCGGTGTCCGTGTCGTAGGCGACTGCGATCACCTTGCCGCCCCGGGCTTTGACTTCCTGGATCGCAGAGATCGTCTTGCTGTACACCGCACGCTGGGTGATGATCGCTACGACCGGCACGCCCTCGGTGATGAGGGCGAGGGTCCCGTGCTTGAGTTCGCCTGCCGGCATCGCCTCCGAGTGCAGATAGGAGATCTCCTTCAGCTTGAGAGAGCCTTCCATGGCGATCGCATAGTCGAGGCCGCGACCGATGAAGTACACATCCTCCGCGTCGACGATCCGCTCGGCTGCTACCACGGCTTGATCCTCACGTCTCAGAACCTCCTCGATAGCAGCCGGCATGAGGTGGAGTCCGTGGGCGACGGCCTGAGCACGTGCCCGATCAACGGTCCCCCTGGCTGCCCCGAGACGAAGTGCCAGCAGGTACTGGGCGATGAGCATCGCCATGTATGCCTTGGTCGAAGCGACCGAGATCTCCGGGCCGGCCCGGGTATAGAGAATGTCGTCCGCGTAGCGTGACAGTGTGGAACCAACCACGTTGGTGATGGCGAGCATGCGCGAGCCGTGCTCGGGAGCGATCCTCGCAGCGGCGAGTGTGTCGGCTGTCTCACCGGACTGGGAGATCGCGATCAGGAGCTCGCTCGGACCGATGATGGGGTCGGCGTATCGAAGTTCGTGGGCGTACTCGACGTTCGCCGGAATCCGCAGCACACGCCGGAAGATCTCCTGTCCGATGAGACCGGCGTGGTACGCCGTTCCGCATGCAGTGATCCACACTCGATCAAGGCCGGCGATGTACGCGTCATCGAACTCGATGTCCTCAAGCCAGACGGTGCCCTCCTCGCTGATGCGACCGCCCAGAGTCTCTGTGATCACATCGGGCTGCTCGTAGATCTCCTTCAGCATGAAGTGCTCGTAGCCACCCTTCTCCGCCTGCTCTGCATCCCAATCGATGTGGGTGACGGCACGATCGATCGGGTCTCCGGCAATCGTCTCCACCGACGCTCCCTCGGCGGTGACGATGACCATCTCGTCATCCTCGATGATCAGGAAGTCCCGGGTGTGATGGAGAACCGCCGGTATGTCAGAGGCGAGGAAAGTCTCTCCATCGCCGAGACCGATCACCAGTGGGCTGATCTTGCGTACGGCGACGATCTTCTCTGGCTCCCGCGTCGACATCACGACCATCGCATAGGCCCCCTCGGAAAGCGCTACGGTTCTGCGAACCGCATCGGCGAGATCGCCGTCGTATTCGCGTGCCACGAGATGCGCGAGCAATTCCGTGTCGGTATCGGACGCGAATTCGGATCCATGCGCCGCCAGTTCATCTCTGATGGCCTGGAAATTCTCGATGATTCCGTTGTGCACCACGACGAACTCCCCCGACGGGTCCGCATGGGGATGAGCGTTCGCATCGGAGGGCGGACCATGGGTGGCCCACCGGGTGTGACCAATACCGATTTTCCCATTCGAGGGCTCCCCCTCCAACAGCGCTTCGAGATTGACGATCTTGCCTTCTGCCTTGGTGACCTTGATGGTCCCATTGCCGATCGCTATCCCTGCCGAGTCGTAGCCCCGATACTCGAGACGCTTCAACCCGTCCATGATGATTGGGGCAGCTTCTTGCGGGCCGGCGTAGCCCATGATTCCACACACGCGCGCGGTCTCCTTGAGGTTGGACCGGAGGGCGCTGCGAGACTGCGTCTCGCCTCACTCGGAATGGATTTGTCCCCGAGATCGCTCCCGGGTTTTGCCCAATCCCGTAACGACCGTGAGCGGCCGAGAGGGCACCCGCCGACTGTTCGATAGTCCCTCTTCCTCGTCACCTCGCGATTCGCGAGGGCAGGCGCTTGGGTTGGTCTCCGGTCGGTGTTCAGTTGTGCCTCGAAGAGTAGCCCAGTAGATCAGTAGACCAGTACCAAGGCCCGACTGCGGGCTACGCCAGTTCCGCTTCGACCGTCTTCGCCACCGCCGCGGCCACTTCTTCGGCCTCGCTCTCGGTTGGGGCTTCAACCATGACCCTGATGAGGGGCTCTGTGCCGGACGGACGGACGAGAAGGCGTCCGCGGGTGCCAAGGAGCCGCTCGCCCGTGGCGATAGCTGCGACGACGGTCCCGTTTCCTTCGAATGCCTTATCCGTAACGATGACGTTGGTCAGTACCTGCGGGTAGGCGCTCATCACGGTCCGCAACTCGCGCAGTTCCTTCCCCGTGGACGCCATGACCTCCATCAGTCGGAGCGCCGTACGAAGCCCGTCGCCCGTGGCCCGATCCTCGAGAAGGACGTGGCCGGACTGTTCACCACCGACGACCGCCCGCGATGTCCGCATCGCCTCGAGAACGTACCGATCTCCCACCGAGGTCTCTATGACGTTGATGTCGAGGTGGTCCATCGCCTTGCGGAAACCGAGATTCGACATCACCGTCGCAACGACGGTGTCGTTCTTGAGTCGACCGCGTTCCTTCATCCACTGAGCGAAGATCGCCATGATCACATCACCGTCGGCGACAACACCGTCTTCGTCGACGGCGATCAACCGATCGGCATCCCCATCGAACGACAGACCGACGCGACCGTTCGCATCGCGAGCCACCCGCTCGGGGTGAGTTGCCCCACATCCATCGTTGATGTTCATACCGTCCGGATCGACATTGATGAACTCGACGGTCGCTCCGACTCTCTCGAACAGCGCAGGCGCAGCGAGGAAAGCAGCACCGTTCGCAGCGTCGGCAACGAACTCCATCCCGCGCATCGAGTACTCGACAGGACGCGAGATCGTCTCGACGTAGCGCTCGATCGCATCGCCCATAACGGTCTGGATGCCGATCTTCGGACCGATGCCACGGAGCCACGGTTCGCCTTCGAAGAAGCGGGCTTCGATAGCGGCTTCATCGCTGTCGGCGAGTTTGGTGCCGTTCGCGCTGAAGAACTTGATCCCGTTGTCGGGAGCCGGATTGTGCGAGGCGCTGACCATGACCCCGAACAGGGCATTGGTGTCGCGAACGAGTCGTGAGACGGCACCGACGGGGATGATGCCGAGGTCGACGGTGTCGATCCCAACCGAGTTGAACCCGGCCATGAGAGCGGCGGCCAGCATCGGGCCGGATCGACGGGTATCGCGACCGACGATTACGTGTCCTTCGCGGTTCTCGCCTGCGGCGCGAGCGAGGTCGAACGCCATCGTCGGAGTGAGGACCTCGTTGGCGAGGCCACGAACGCCATCGGTACCGAAGAGGTGCCGTTCACCCATCCTGGCTGCCCCCATTGTGTTCGATGTGATGCAGGCCCAACGCCCGGATCAACGCTTGGTGAACTGCGGTGCGCGACGGGCCTTGCGGAGACCGTACTTCTTGCGCTCGACCTTGCGATCGTCACGACGCAGGAGACCGGCCTTCTTCAGGATCGGCCGCAGTTCCGGATCGATCTCAACGAGTGCACGGGAGATACCGAGGCGGAGCGCATCGCTCTGTCCGGTCGTCCCGCCGCCCTCGAGCGTCGCATTGACGTCGTAGCGGCCTTCGAGTTCGGTGATCCTGAGCGGTTCGACTGCACGAATACGGTGCGAGGCCTCCGGGAAGTAGTCATCCAGGCTCTTGCCGTTGAGGGTGAACTGTCCGGTGCCGTCGAGGAGTCGCACACGGGCAACTGAGGTCTTCCGGCGGCCGGTGGCCTGAACAAGCGGTTTCGTCATCAGGCTTCAGCCCTTCCCTGCGTGAGTGTGAGCGGTTGCGGTTCCTGCGCTCGGTGCGGGTGGTCCGGACCGGCGTATACCTTGAGTTTCGTGAGTGTCTGGCGACCGAGTCTGTTCTTGGGGATCATCCCACGAACGGCATTCGTCACGAGCCGGTCGGGATG
This sequence comes from Actinomycetes bacterium, assembly GCA_023336855.1. Taxonomy (GTDB): domain Bacteria; phylum Actinomycetota; class Acidimicrobiia; order Spongiisociales; family UBA5794; genus JAHEEL01. The sequence continues at coordinate 6,337 of JAMBLK010000242.1, read as the reverse complement.
ATCGATCCGCATCTTCGCCAGTGTGTCGCTCCGAAGACCTCCGGGAAAACCGGAGTGGCGGTAGTAGACCTTCTGGGTCTCCTTGTTGCCCGTCACCGCGACCTTCTCGGCGTTGACGACGATGACGTAGTCACCCATATCCATGTGGGGAGCGAACGTCGGCTTGTGCTTGCCACGCAGGATCTGCGCGACCTCCGACGCGAGACGCCCAAGAGGGATTCCCTCAGCGTCGACGACGTACCACTTCCGATCGATATCGGTGGGTCTGGGCGTGAACGTTTTCTGCAACTTGGCTTTCATCGGGAGTCCTCAGACGGAACGAAACGACCCCCGGGGACCCGGGAGCGAAACCGAATGTTATCGGGTCCCGGGAGATAAGGCCAACCGGAATGGCCCAAAGAAGAACGCGACGCATGAACAGCGATCACAGCACCACCCACGATGGCACTGCTCCCCCGTTCGAGTCGTCATAGACAACGGCCGTGAGGGTTAGGCCGTGCGGCGGAGCCAGGCCCCTGATCACTTCTCGATTGAGGGCTGCGAGGATCACCGGCACGTCTTCGAGTCGGGACCGCCCCTTCCCTATGTCGACCGATACGGTCACGATCGACCGAACCATTTGGTGACAGAATGCCACGGCACCGATCGAGAGTTCAATGACGTCTCCCGTTCTGACCCAACGGGCGCTGAGCACCTCCCGAACGGTCGTCCGCCCGGGAGCCTTTCGACAGAACGATGCGAAATCGTGCACGCCGATGAACGCTCCGACCGCCTCGTCCATCGCCCCAACGTCAAGCGGCTCGGGCACGTGCCATGCCGTACGGGCCGTGAGAGGGTCATGCACCGGCCGGTTCGAGATCCGGTACCGATATCGACGCTCGACGGCCGAGAATCTGGCGTGGAATCGGTCGTCGACCTCGACGATTGCGTCCGCAGCTATCTCCGGGCCGAGTTGGGCGTTGAGGCTGCGCTGAAGCCGGTCGGTATCGAGAGGCGCGTCTACGAAGAAGCTGACGACCTGTCCGCTGGCGTGCACACCCGCATCGGTGCGCCCGGCAACGGCTGTCTTCACCTCCCCGGTGATGCGAAACAGGGCCGTCTCCAGGTCCCCTTGGACGGTCCTCACGTTGTTCTGGCGGCCGTATCCGTGAAAGTCCGTGCCGTCGTATGCGAGGTCGATTCGGTAGGTCGGCATCTCTAAAACAGGCTGAAACCGCCGAGGATCGTCGAGACGACGATCCACCCGGCCCATCCGAGAACGGCCGCCAGGATCGATCGATCCAGCGGCAGATCTGAGATGTAGTGGGTTCCGTATGCGACAACGAGGAGGAACCAGAGGGAGCCGACGAGTGTCCCGATGAGTCCTGCGCCGAAGATCTGGGTTGTGGCGATTGTCAGGAGCAAGGTCGGGAACGCGAATCCGACGATGCGGAGATATACCGGATAGTGCCCGCCACCCCGCAAGAGATAGACGGATACCGCATACACGAGTCCGCTGAAGATGAGCCAGAACATGACCGTCGACAGGAGGGCGTAGAGAACGCTGGAAAGACCGGTAACGAGACCAAAGAGCGACGTTCCTCCTGCGAACAGGAACAGCACCTGGGTGATGGCCACGATGATGAGAGCATCGCCTGTTGCGCGGTCGTTGAAGTCCATCCAGACGAACGCGTCGCGGTCGAATCGGATCGCTTGGAGAAGTCGGTTGAGAACGACGCCCATCGTCTGCCTTCGGTCGGATCTGGGCAGGTTACCGCCGGTGCGTCACGAGCACTCCCGGCGGAGGACTGCAACTGCTCGAGTCACCGATTCGTCGACGGCGTACGCATGAAGATCGTCCCACCGCACCCAGATCGCGTCGTGGACTTCTTCATCGGCGACGAGTGTCTCATCCAGCGCTCGGAAAGCGAAGCGGAGATCGAAGTGCTCGTGTGCCGGTTCCGGGGCACGCGGCGGGATCGGATGGATGTCGAAGTCGATGAGGTCGCTCAGGATCGGCTCCACGGCGACACCAGTCTCCTCTGTTACCTCCCGGGCAGCCGCAGCGATCGGAGAAGTGTCGCCAGGGTCGATGTGTCCACCGGGCTGAAGCCACCGATCGAGGCGTCGATGGTGGATCAGCAAGAGCGACGACCCGTCGGGCGAGACAACGAATCCAGACGCCGTGAAGTGGCCAGGCTCAAACCGATCCCGATCCGTCGGATCTCCCGAACGGGCCAGGTCGAGGGCTCGATCGACCACCACTGGCAGGGCGATCGGGCCGGCGTCAAGCAAGAGGGATTCAATCATCGTCACCATCACCGGATCGTACCCCAAACGCGAAAACGCCCCGACCGAAGCCGAGGCGTCTTCAGGGCTGGCAGCCGGCAGCTGGCAGCCCGTAGCTCTAAACCAGCTCGATCAGCGCCATCTCGGATCCATCACCGCGGCGCTTGCCGAGCTTCGTGATCCGGGTGTAACCGCCGGGGCGGTCGGCGTAGCGCGGGCCGATGTCGTCGAACAGCTTCGTCACGGCGGTGTTGTCCTTGATCTTTGCCAGGACGAGACGACGAGAGTGGAGATCACCACGGCGACTCCTCGTGATGATCTTCTCTGCATACGGGCGCAGGTCGCGAGCCTTGGCGTGCGTCGTCGTCAGCTTCTCGTGTTCAACGAGCTGAACGGTGAGATTCGCAAGGATCTTGCGCTGATGGCTGGGGCTACCGCCGAGGCGGGCGCCCTTCTTAGGACGTGGCATCAGACAACGCTTTCCGTGGGATCTGCATCGGCGAGCGACTGCAGCGAGAAGCCGAGTTCGTCGAGCTTCGCAACGACTTCTTCGAGCGACTTCTGCCCGAAGTTGGTGATGTTCAGGAGCTCTTCTTCGCTCTTCTCGATGAGTTCGCCGACGGTCTGGACCTGGGCACGTCGCAGGCAGTTCCTGGGACGCTCGGACAGGTCGAGGGCCTCGATGGGGAGATCGAGATGCTCCTGGCCGGCCGCCTCGGGCTGAATGATCTCATCGAGCTCGAGGGCGTCGTAGTCATCGAGGTCGGAGAACAGCTCGAACAGGTTCCGCAGCGTGCCACCGGAGGAGGAGATCGCCTCGGCAGGAGTGACAGATCCATCGGTCTCAACGTCGAGGACGAGTCGGTCGAAGTCGGTCATCTGACCAACCTGCGTGCTCTCGACTCGGTACGCGACCTTGCGCACCGGTGAGTAGATCGAATCGATCGGCATCACGCTGATCGCATCGGTCGTCTTGTTCTTCTCGGCGCTGCGATAGCCGACACCGCGTCCTGCCGTCATTTCAACTTCGAGCTTCGCTGATGACGACATCGTCGCCAGGTGGTGGCCGGTGTTGACGATCTCGACACCTGCGGGCGCCTTGATGTCGCCGGCGGTCGCCTCGCCCTTGCCCGAAGCGGACAGATAGAGCGTTTGTGGCTCGTCGACTTCGATGCGGAGGACGACCTTCTTGAGGTTCAGGATGAAATCAACGACGTCTTCGACGACGCCCTCGATGGTCGAGAACTCATGCTGGACGCCTTCGATGCGAACGGACGTGATCGCCGCACCGGGAACCCGGGACAGCAGCGTGCGCCGCATGGTGTTGCCAAGTGTGTAGCCGAAGCCCGGCTCGAGCGGTTCAACGATGAACCGCGACCTGGTGTCGTCGACAATCTCTTCTTCGATGGTGGGCCGCTGCGTGATCAGCACGGAGCCACTCCCCTTTCGCGTTGGGGTGCTACTACTTCGAATACAGCTCAACGATGAGCTGTTCCTGGATCTCGGTGTCGATCTGTTCCCGGCTGGGCAGATCCTTGATGGTGATCTTGCGCTCGTCGACGTCGATGTCCATCCACTCGGGGACCGTCCGGTCGCCGGTGTCGATGGAGTGGAGAATCGGGAGAATCTCGAGGCTCCGCTCCTTGACGGTGATGACTTCGCCGCCACGGACTTGGTACGACGGAATGTCGACTCGCTTGCCGTTCACAAGGAAGTGGCCGTGGTTGACCAACTGACGGGCCTGTGGCCGCGTCCGAGCCAAACCAGAGCGATACACGACGTTGTCGAGCCTTGACTCCAGGATGACCAGCAGGGTGGTGCCGGTGATCCCGGACTGGCGGGCGGCTTCCTTGTAGTAACGACGGAATTGCTTCTCGAGCACGCCGTACATGAACTTCAGCTTCTGCTTCTCGCGAAGCTGAATCTGGTACTGGGACTCGCGAATACGACCACGGCCGTGCTCACCCGGTGGGTAAGGACGGCGGTCGAAATACTTCGCCTTATTCTCATCGAGAAGCTGGCGAGCACGACGGCTTACCTTGGTTCTGGGTCCGGTGTAGCGAGCCATCGTTAACGCATCCTCCGCTTCTTGGGGCGACACCCGTTATGCGGTACCGGTGTGACGTCCTTGATCCCCGTGACCTCGATGCCCATGTTCTGGAGCGTGCGGATAGCGGTCTCCCGACCGGAACCGGAGCCACGAACGATGACGTCGAGCTTGCGGATCCCCATCTCGCCAACTTTGCGAGCGGCCTGCTCGGCGGCGACCTGTGCGGCATACGGCGTGGACTTCCGAGAGCCCTTGAAGCCGACCGACCCGCCGGATGTCCATCCGACGACCTCGCCCTTCTGGTCCGTGATGGTGATGATCGTGTTGTTGAAACTGGCCCTGATGTGCGCTTGCCCGTGGGTGATCGTCCGACGGGCTTTGCGACGCGGCCGTGGTGCCTGTTGGGTCATTACTTCGTGACCTTCTTCTTGCCTGCAACCGGAGCACGACGCCCCTTGCGGGTACGGGCGTTGGTGTGCGTACGTTGGCCGCGTACCGGGAGGCCGCGACGGTGGCGGAGACCCTGGTAGCTGCCGATCTCGATCTTGCGCTTGATGTTCTGTGCGACTTCACGCCTCAGATCACCTTCGACGTTGTAGTTGCCGTCGATGAACTGGCGGATCTTGACGACTTCGGAGTCGGTCAAGTCCCGGACCTTGGTGTCGTACGGAATCTCGAGTGCATCGAGAATCTGCTTTGATCGGGTTCCCCCGACGCCATAGATGTACGTCAGGCCGATTTCGACCCGCTTTTCTCTGGGGAGATCTACTCCGGAAATTCGTGCCATGTGTGCGCTACCCCTGACGCTGCTTGTGTCGCGGGTTCTCGCAGATCACCCAGACGCGACCTTTGCGACGGATAATCCGACACTTATCGCACATCTTTTTGGCGGATGCTGATACTTTCATCAGTGGTGATCCTGCCTCGGTTCGATTCTTTCGGACGTCGCATCCGAGCGTCACCGAGGCCGACACCGAAGTGTCTGCAGCGAAGGGTGACCTCTACACCGATGGTGCCCGAGCGCTGCCCGGACCCGTCGATATCAACGACGTCTTTGCATGGGAAAACGCAGCCCGATACCGGGCCGCTGACGGAAGTGTAGGGATGGCCGTTGTGTAACGACAAGTTGCGCGGGACGGTACTTGGTACTGAGTACTCGGTACTGAGTACCCAGCAGTTGCGGCGGGTTCGGATCGTGGACGGCCTAGCGTTGTCGTGATGTTCCAGAGACTGTTTGTCATTGCGTTCGCTGTTGTCCTTGGCGCGGTTGGATGTGCCGATTCTGGGGGGTCGGAGGACGGGGCGGAGGGGACGTCGGCGCGGCTTGTTTATGCGTTCGATGGCGACTCGATAGAGGTCGAGACCGGTGGGCAGACCGAAGAGGTTCGTCTGCTGGGAATCAACGCCCCGGAGGGAGACGAGTGCTTCGGTGATGAGGCGCGCGACGCTCTCATCGACCTTCTTGATGGTCACGACCTCGTCCTCGTTGAAGACCCTGCAGATGACACCGATCGGTACGGACGCCTGCTGCGCTTCGTCTATGTCAACGGGGAGAACGTGAACGGGCGCATGCTCGCCGATGGTTACTCCGTCACGCTGCAGGGTGATCATCGCTACAACGACGAGTTCGTCGAGATCGGGAACCTGGCTGCCGATGCGGGGCTCGGAATGTGGGCTCCCGACGCATGCGGTCCACCGCCACCGCCCGGCGCGTCGATCATCACCGTCGAGCACGACCCACCCGGGCCCGATGATGAGCGACTCAACGACGAATACGTAGAGATCTCGAACGAAGGCACGAAACCGTTGAACCTCGCCGGTTGGACGCTGCGCGACGAGTCATCTCAGAACCGCTACGTGTTCAACGGCCTCAACCTCAAACCGGGCACGTCCGTGACGGTCAGAACCGGATGCGGCGAGGACCGCCCCAACACGGTGTACTGGTGCTCAGAGCAATCCATCTGGTCGAACGACGGCGACACGGTGATCCTCCAAGACCGCCACGGCAACGTCGCGGAC
>JAMBLK010000241.1 GCA_023336855.1 Actinomycetes bacterium | reverse complement strand
CTCAAAGACGCCAAACACGTTGCTGTGATCAAACCTCTGCCGCTTCAACGCAACCCGAAACTCGGTGACGATCAATACACCCGCGACGATTTCACGATCGACTATCAGGCCAAAACTGTCACCTGTCCGAACGCAGAAACCGTGGCGATCAACGCCAGCAGCCAAGCCCGTTTCGGTGCCAGATGCAGGGACTGTCCGGTGCGGGACCGTTGCACGACAGCCGCTGTGGGCAGGGTCTTTCGCGTCGGTGACCACGACCAGCTCCTCGCCCAAGCCCGCGCCCGATGGCGAGACGGCGACGACCTCGACGAGTATCGACAATATCGACCCATGGTCGAACGCTCCATCGCGTGGATCGTCACCAACGGACACCGCAGAGTCAAATATCGAGGCGTCGAACGCAACCGGATCGCCTTCACTACCAGGGCAGCAGTCATCAACCTGCGGCGGCTCATCAACACTCGGACTCGTCTGGAACCCCGACGGATGGACCCTCCACCGCGGCTGACAACCCGCAAACCGCCACACGCCCCAAGGATTCAACGAGCATCGTTGCCAACCTGGCATCAACCAGTCACCAAACATCGCATTGCTCAGCAGTCTCCTAGCTCGCTGTGGTCCGGGCGTTGGCCCAGAACTCTCGGAGGGTGGTCATCGCCTGGTCGAGGCTGGCTTCACTGAGCGCGAGTTCGGCAGCAAGTGCGGGATAGTCCTCGTTCCAGAAGAGAGGCGGATCGGGCAACTCCTTCGGAACGGAGTGAGTGCCGCGAACCGAGAACACATGTTGGGTCGCGTGAATCGCTCCTGATGGATCGAGCCCACCGTTGATGAACGCGACCATGTCGGCCAGGTCTTTGACCCTGGTGTTGTCTCGATCGTCCCATGGCCGGGTCATGGCGTGAAGCTTCTCGGCGAACTGCTGGGCAACGTCGGCTGCCTCGATCTCGAAGTCCTCGAAGCCGGCGAAAGACAGCAGGGAGGTCACAGGCAGCGTCTCGGTGCTTGTCAGCTCATCGGTTCTGGCGACAATGTCGACTCGAACCGTGGCGAAGTTCCTTCCCGCCAAACCGGCGGAGATGCTGAAGCGCCATCCGGGTCGGCCTGCTTGGTCCGGTTCGAGGGCGGTGGGTTCCGATACTTCGAACAGGAAGCCGTCGCTGGTCAGATCGGTCGACAGGGCCGTGACGAGGTGTTCGTGAGCTTTGCTTGCCGTTTCTGTGTCAGCGCGGAGGTTGAGGTCGAGGTCCTTGGTCATCCGAGCTGAATCACCGATGCGAAGCTCGACCGCCATGCCACCTTTGACCACCCACATTCCCGGCTGATTCGCGGTCAGGCGGAGCAGGATTCGTTCGAACACCACTCGACGGCGTAGCCGGTTGAGGTCGGTGTCTGTTTCTCGAGCCAGATTGAGCAGTCGTTGCTCGAGAGCCTGTCGGAAGGCGCCGAGAGACTCGTAGCTCACAGTCCACCTGCTTGGCGGAGGGCTCGTTCCATTCGAAGCGCCTCCCGGTGTCCTCGGCGTTCAGCCTCCCGTCTCAGCTGCTGCGGAGCAGTGTGAGGGGCCAGCTTGGAGACGTTCCTCACCACCTCGGTGAGCTGCTCCAGGCTGAGATCGCTCGCCGCGGCATCAATGGCGGTTCGAAATGGGGTAGTGATTCGATAGCCCTCACGCTCCCACGCGTCGCCTTCGGCTAGTTCAGCGTGGTGGAGTACAACCCCCTTTGCCTTGGCGCGGAAGCCAGGCGGGACGGTGAGGTGCACCCTGCTGGGGTTCACGTCAGCGAGGTCGTGGATCGAGATAGCGGTGTCGTGGGAGACCACCCCGATCTCTCGGCTCCACAGCGTCCATCTGACGAGGTCGTCTTGGTCACCCACCGGCCACTCGGGGAGCCGGTAGATACCCCGGGCGACGCGTTGCCAGTTGCCCTTCTTGGTGTGATAGCTCTGGGTCGGGTACGAGTATCCGAGGTCAAGCGCCTGGGCCGCGGTGAAGTACCCGCTCTGGGTGGCGGCCAGACGGCGGAGCTTGTGCTGGAGATCGCGGCGATCGGTCGGCATGGGGGCTCAGTTGAAGGTTGGTGTTCCAGTATCGCGCAAACCTTCGACTTATTTGAAGGATTCTGCGCCAGATGCCGACCGCCGCCAACTCAACCGCCCGTCTGGTGGCGACCGAAGGTCGCCACCAGACAATACGTTCGTCGCGGGTTCAGGCTCCAGGCCGGTGGCACGATGGATCTTCCGAGCATGGTTGCGTCATCTGTTTGGGTCGTTTCGTCGGCGATCAGCGG
>JAMBLK010000240.1 GCA_023336855.1 Actinomycetes bacterium | reverse complement strand
GTCTACGGGGCGGCCCTCCGACTTGACCGGATCGATTCGCCCTCCTCGCTGCCCGAAGGACAGATCATGGCCATCTCCCCACGGGCCGGAACCGCCGTTCAGCAGGGAACGACGGTCAGCATCATCGTGTCGACCGGGGTCCCTGAAGAGGTCGCCGCCCCCAATCTCGTCGGGTTGCCGCTGAGCGATGTCACCACGGCCCTTCAGACGTTCACCGAAGAAACGGGTGTCCAACTGGGATGGGTTGTCGAGCATCTGACCGTCACCGATTCACGCCTCTGGGGAATCGTTATCAGAACCGAACCATCTGCGGGCACGCCGGTCACCACCGGGGACACGATGAGCGTGGTCGTCGGCAGGGAGCCGAGCGGGTAGATCTGTGGGAACTTCGGATTTGCGGGGGGTGTGGCGAACCGGTCGATCGGGAGCCGTGCGGGGCCCAGGGCCGTAGTACGGGGTACGTATGACGTAGTACGACTCGGAGATCTTGTATCGGTTGGTTGCGTCGTGTATCTGTGTACGGATGCACGTTTTCTGGCTCGGGGGTAGTTCCGTCCGGCCGGGTAGCCTCGATGAACATGGCTGAAGCGCCCCTGGGCAGACTCTGGAACTACGCACAGCCGTATCGCGGTCGAATCGCGATCGCCACTCTTTGGTCGTTCCTCAATAAGGCGATGGACATCGCTCCGCCGTTCCTCATCGGGATGGCGATCGACGTCGTCGTACGCCGCGAAGACTCGTTCCTCGCTTCGTTCGGGATCTCAGACCCACGAACGCAACTGGTCGCACTCGCCGCGATCACTTTCGTAGTGTGGGCCCTCGAGTCGCTCTTCGAGTACCTCCTCGGAGTGGCATGGCGAAACCTCGCGCAGACGATCCAACACGACCTACGGGTCGACTCGTACGCTCACATGCAGGATCTGGAGCTCGGATTCTTCGAAGACCGCCGATCCGGTGACCTCATGGCGGTCCTCAACGACGACGTGAACCAACTCGAACGGTTCCTCGACATCGGCGCCAACGAGGTCATCCAGATGTTCACCACGGTGGTCCTGATCGGTACGGCGTTCTTCATCATCGCCCCATCGGTTGCCTGGCTGGCGTTCCTCCCGGTGCCGGTCATCATCTGGGGTTCGTTCCGATTCCAACGCCGGATCGAGCCCCGATATGAAGTCGTGAGAGAACAGGCGGCGGCCATCAACTCGCAACTCTCCAACAACCTGGGGGGAATCGCGACGATCAAAGCATTCACCGCCGAAGAACGAGAGGTCGAACGGATCAGGCTCGAGAGTGACCGGTATCGCACCGCCAACGCGGCGGCTATCAAGCTCTCATCCGCGTTCTCGCCACTCATTCGTGTGGCGATCCTCGTTGGGTTCACCGCGACCCTGGTCTGGGGTGGCTTCCTCGTGCTCGACGACGCACTCAGCGTCGGCCTGTACTCGGTGATGGTGTTCCTCACCCAGCGCCTCCTGTGGCCGCTCACTCGCCTGGGGCAGACGTTCGATCTCTATCAGAGAGCCATGGCGTCTTCGAAGCGGATCTTCGGAGTGCTCGACACCGAACCCTCCATCGTCGACGGCCCGGACGATCTAGGATCGGTTACCGGATTGCTCGCTCTCGACTCGGTGCAGTTCTCGTACGACGACGGTTACCCGGTGCTCACCGACATCACGATCGACATTCCCGCGGGCCGAACAACCGCATTCGTCGGACCAACCGGATCCGGCAAGACCACACTCATCAAGCTGCTTCTCCGGTTCTACGATCCCGACGCCGGATCGGTCACACTTGACGGAGTCGATCTCCGGCAACTCCGGCGGTTCGACCTTCGTCAAGCCACCGCACTCGTCTCCCAGGACGTGTTCCTGTTCCACGGCTCGGTTGCCGAGAACATCGCATATGGCAGGCCGGAAGCAACGACCGCCGAGGTTCGAGAGGCCGCCCGAACCGCAGAAGCCCACGAGTTCATCGAAGGTCTCCCCTCGGGCTATGACACGATCGTCGGAGAGCGGGGCCAGAAGCTGTCGGGCGGCCAGCGGCAGCGCCTCTCGATCGCACGGGCGTTGGTCACCGGATCCCCGATCCTCCTCCTGGATGAGGCAACGTCGTCGGTCGACAACGAAACGGAAGCCGCCATCCAGCGATCGCTTGCGAGGGTCGCCCACAATCGAACCGTCGTTGTGATCGCTCACCGCCTCTCCACCATCCGTCATGCCGACCGAATCTACGTCGTCGGCGCCGGGACCATCGTGGAGTCGGGGACGCACGAAGACTTGATCGACCATGACGGGATCTACCGCTCGTTGTGGAAGGTCCAGACCGGATCAGCCATCGACGGGTGAGTCGGAAGTTTCGCGACCTGCGTCAACGCTCTTGACGTTACTTGTCGTTATTTGATATTCATTAGGTATGCCTTCTTCAGTCACGGTGACGTCCGGAGCCGTTCCTCGAAACAGTGCTCGTCCTCCCACCGAATCCGGGAACCTCGCGCCACATCCGGGCGTCACCGTTCGTCCCGCCGATCGACCAACAGTCCAGAGAAGAACGGAGATCCGACCCGTCGTCTGGGACGGAACACCATCCGGTTTCCCATCTCATCACCCGTACGTCCGGAAGTTCTGGACCGCAGCCATCGGCTCGGGAGCGGTCGCAGACCTGATGCGTCTTGCCGTCGCCGCACAACGCGGCCGCTCCCTCCCCATCCCGACGAACCTCTCTCTCCTCTCGCGAGAAGGACTGGTCTCGTGGAGCCGGGGCCGCCTCCTCACCGGTGCCTCGGTACCCCCGCTCTCCAACCGGCACCTCCGCCAAATGACGCCGGCGCTTCGCCGGGAACATCGGCAGGCACTCGCCGACTTGCCATCCTTCTGCTGAGGTTGAAGACTGAGGTTGTGATCGACCAAGCCGTGGAAGCACTCACCGAACGGAAGCGGATACTCGTGTTCACCGGCGCCGGGATCTCGACCGAGTCCGGCATCCCGGACTTTCGCGGGCCCCAGGGGATCTGGAAGCAATTCGATCCCGCCGATTACACGTACGACCGCTACATCACTGAACCGGATTTCCGGAAGGATTCGTGGGGAAGACGCTTTCGTTCCCCATACCTCGGCGCGTCACCGAACGATGCCCACCACGCCGTGACACGGCTCTGGGAGTCCGGCCGCCTGATCGGATGTGTGACGCAGAACGTCGACGGCCTTCATGCCGCGGCGGGTCTCGATCCCAAAGCGCTCGTCGAACTACATGGAACCGCGAATCAGATCCACTGCATCTCCTGCGGAGATCAGCCAGGGTTCGACGAGGTCGAGCGCCGATGGGAGTCCGGCGAAGCCGACCCACCATGCCTCCGCTGTGAGGGGATCTTGAAGACAGCGATCGTCTACTTCGGAGAGGACCTGCCGCTCGACGCAACGACGCGGGCGTGGCACATGGCGGAACAGGCAGATGCAGTGCTCGTTGTCGGTTCATCGCTGTGCGTCTACCCCGCGGCATTCGTTCCCCTCGACGTGGTCGACCGCGGCAATCCGATGGTGATCATCAATCGAGGTAAGACCGATCACGACTTCCGTGCAACCGTACTCGTCGACGGCACAGCCGGGGAGGTGCTGCCCGAACTCGTGAAACGCCTCACCGCTTCGTAGCTTCGACGATGTAGTCTCACGAACATGGATGGCAGAACCGCCGAGATCATGCCGGACGACGTCGTACTTGATTCCTTCGTCGCGATCATCGATCTCCGCGAGGGCGACTCACCGACCCACAAGATCGTCGGTTCGGTCCGGATCGACCGCTTGGACCTCGACCGGATGGGAGAACTGGCCCCCTCCCCCGATGCGCCGATCCTCCTCTACTGCGGCATCGGAGAGGTCTCTCGTATCGCGGCACGGTCTCTTTCGGAGCGCGGCTACACCGGGTTCGTGTCGCTCCTCGGGGGCTTCAGACGTTGGCAATCAGAAGACCGACCGATCGTCGCCGCCGACAGCGACGCGTCCGACCGGTACGACCGGCACATCAGACTCGCAGGGTTCGGACGGGAGGGCCAGGACAAGATCCGAGCTGCCTCCGTCCTGGTTCTCGGCGCCGGCGGCCTCGGATCTCCCGTGATCCAGTACCTCTCGGCAGCCGGAATCGGCACGCTCACCATCATCGACGGCGACACCGTGGACTCTACGAACCTCCAGCGACAGGTGCTCTTCGACGAGGCCGACATCGGGACGAAGAAGGTCGATGCGGCGCTCGCGAGCGCCCGGTCTCTCAACTCCGACGTCGCGATCATACCGATCGCTACCTGGCTCGATTCTGCGAACGCGCGAGACTTGATCGCGGGCCACGACCTCGTCATCGATGCTTCCGACAACTACGCCAGTCGTCTCGCCGTCAACGACGCGGCGGTCGCTCTCGGCATCCCGTTCATACACGGCGCAGCGATCCAGTGGGAAGGCCTCGTCGCGGGCTTCG
>JAMBLK010000239.1 GCA_023336855.1 Actinomycetes bacterium | reverse complement strand
GATTCCGTCGCTGCGATCACACGGATGCACGACCTGGGACTCGAAGTCGTGATGTTGACCGGTGACAACCAGCGCACGGCGAACGCGATCGGCAGACAGGTCGGCATCGACCGGGTACTCGCCGAGGTCCTTCCTCAGGACAAAGCAAACCAGATCAAGCTCCTCCATGCCGAAGGAAAGGTGGTGGCGATGGTCGGCGACGGGATTAACGATGCCCCTGCACTTGCGCAAGCCGATGTGGGAATGGCGATGGGCACGGGCACGGACGTTGCCATGGAATCGGGGGACATCACGCTCGTGAAGGGAAGCCTCACGGGCATCGTCACAGCGATTGAACTGTCCCGGGCAACTATTCGCAACGTCCGTCAGAATCTCGTCGGCGCCTTCGCCTACAACTCGTTGGGCATCCCCATCGCTGCGGGCGTTCTCTACCCGTTCTTCGGACTGTTGCTTAGCCCGCTTCTGGCTGGTGCCGCCATGGCGTTCTCGTCGGTAACGGTCGTGACGAATGCCAATCGCCTCCGCCGTTGGAGGCCGTCGGCAACCCCCGTAGCGGGCGGGAATCGCTGATTCAACAAACGGAGAAGGAAGAGGTGCGGGTATGAACCCCATCATCGTCAATCTGATTGGTGCAAGCCTCATCGCGCTGATCGTCTGGTACTTCTGACTCTCCAAGCCGAAGGCCGCGAAGGCAACCGCCACCGTGGGTGGAGTCCAAGAGGCATTCGTCGTCGTCAAGGGTGGCTACTCACCCGACACGATCCAGGTCGAGGTGGGGCGTCCCGTGCGGCTGATGTTCAACCGTCAGGAATCGAGTCCATGCTCCGAGAAGGTCGCGCTCGACGCCTTCGGCGTCTCGGCCGACCTTCCGGAGGGAGAAACGGTACCGATCGAGTTCACACCCACGACACCCGGTGACTACGAGTTCGCTTGCCAGATGGGCATGCTGAGGGGAAAGGTCATTGTGACATGAACCACCGCGAAACACAGCGACGAGAGCCTTCCTTCTGGGCGATGGTCATGGCCTGGTGCCCACCCAGCGAATCCCCCTTGCTCGGAGGTTCCCGTTCCGATTCATCGGGCGGGAACCCTCCCGAGCGTGATGAGATCACGCGTCCCAATGCGAGATCCTGGTTCAAGAGGAAGCGGAGAGCTCGCCGATGAGCCGCTCGGACCCGAACCGGCGAGATCGCCGGTGTCCCCACGGACGTCGGATACCGCCCGCGGAAGCCCCGCCTCTGCGATGAGCGAAAACATGGACTGCAGGAGATTCCTCTCCCGGCTCTGGAAGTGGGGCGTTGTCGCCCTAGCGGGCGCAACTGTGTGGACGTCATGGGAGTTGCTTCGGCCGACGGGCGGCCAGGTGAGCGGCCCCATCGCCACGGTTCCCCTCGACACCATCCCGTCGGAGTCGGTTCTGGAGGTCCCCACCATCCGTGGGTATCTCACCGAAGTCGACGGCACGACGGTGTCTTTGAACTGGAAGTGTCCCCACCTCGGCTGCAAGGTGCCGTGGTGTGAGAGTTCGGGTCAGTTCGAGTGCCCGTGTCACGGTTCCGTGTTCAACCGCGCCGGAGAGTGACGCAGAGGCCCCGCCCCCAGAGGCATGGATCGATATGAGTACGAAGTCGTTGACGGTGTCATCGTGGCCGACACGTCGAGAGTCATCAGCGG
>JAMBLK010000238.1 GCA_023336855.1 Actinomycetes bacterium | reverse complement strand
TCAGCAACAGACTCACTCAGTGGCGCATCGCCGGCGAATGTCGGGGCAGCATCCGCCACGGCGAGTCCGAGCGGCGTGACCGAAACATACCCGATCGGAGAAGGGATGAGTTCTGGGACGAGTGCATCGGCCGTCCGCCGACGAGCTGCAGCAACCCGGTGCGGTCGGAGCGATGCGATCAAGCGCTGAAGGTTGCGCCGTCTCGATACGAACGCTGTCTCGTCGTCGTGATCGACGGCGAGGGCCTCATCGGCAGCATCCTGGACGGCCGTCTCGAGCATCGACCGCTCATCGGACGCCCGCAGGTCGAGGGGTTCTCTGGTCTCGGAAACGAGGCGTCCACGGTCCACGACTTCGAGAAGCCCGAGGCCCCACAGCGAACGCATGACGTCGGAATCCACCGGGCGACCCCGGACGACGTGCCAGAGCTCGGTGACTCCGTCGGCTGTCGGAACATCGCCAACGGCCGGTGGAGGAATCGCATAGTCAGCGTACCGCGGGAGGTCCGCACCGGATGGTTCCAGGTCGGCAAGGTCGGCGTCGATGAGTGCTTCGCGCTCGTTGTGCTCCTCCTTGCGGATTCTCCTCTTGGCTCCGAACACCTGTCGGAAGACCGAGTAGAAGAAGAACCCGACGATGCCGAAGAAGAAGATCGCGCCGATCGGAAGGCGATCCGAGTCGGACTCCTCGACCAGGGTGCCGGCGAGGGCCTGCTCGACCGATCCGACGATCGCGAGGAGGCCACCCTCGAAGTCACCTGCAGAGAAGAAGCTTCTCGCCGACGCAGCGATGGCATCTCCGGGCACGCTTATCCCGTCCTGAGTGACGATCTCGGTCCGGCGCTCATCGAGCGAGACGAGAATCAGGATTCCGTTCTCTTCATCGGGATCGCCAACGCCCCACGTGTTGGCAAGGCCGGCAGCGAAGACGGCCGGGTCTTCACCGCGGCTGTCTTGGACGACGACGATTGCGATGGGATTGCCGTAGTGGACGACGATCCTGGAGATGGCGTCTTCGATCCGTTGAGGATCATCGACGACGCCGGCGTCGTCGGTGAAGTAGCCCTGGCAGACGACGCCCTGGTACTCACCACATTCGACCGTCTCCCGCTGAGCGGCAGCCGGTGACGCCCAGATGGCAACAGCGAAGAAGGCGACGACGAGGAGGAGGGAGTTCCGGAGCGTGGCGGTCATGGACCCGATGATGGTCGTTGCCGGGTCACAACCGCAACACGAGCAGCGCGTGTTCCCCGATTCGATCCTGGCGTGAGAGATTTCTCGCACCATGGTTGACTTGTCGTGTCGATACTGTACGATGTGAGAATACTCTCACGAGAGGTGGTTCGCATGGTAGAGATGACGGGAGCAGGATCGGCGAGCGCTGAGCGTCTCGGGTCGACGATTCGCCGAGAACGGCAGCGTTTGGGGATGACGCAAGTTGATCTTGCGGAACTGCTGGGGATCGACCGAGAGTATCTGGCGTTGACCGAGGGCGGATCACACCCCAAGTACTTCGATCGGTTAGTCCGGATGCTGGATGCCGTCGGACTCAAGCTCATCGTTTCGCCGAAGACGCTCGATGTTGGCATCGCAACGGAACAGATCAGTTCGACTGACGGGGGCGATACCCATTCTTGACGTCTACTTGTACGGCACCAGGGTGGCGGAGCTGCGTGACGCGGGACAAGGAGAACTCGCCCTCCGGTACACCGTGGGGGCGCTCGCCCTCGGTAATCGGGCGCGTCTATCGCTCTCGCTACCGGTGAGGCCAGAGCCGTACCCGTCCCGGCGCGGTGGTAACCGGTGGGTTCGTGCCATCCTCCCCGAGCCACAACTCCGCGATCGTCTCGCAGTGGAATTTGGATTGGAAGCAGACGACTACAGCGGCATGCTGTTCCAGGTTGGACGCGATGTGGCAGGCGCCGCCGTGATCGTTCCGACCGGCGAACCAGAGAGCCTCGGTACAGAACGAGTGGCCCTGGTGACCGATGACGAAGTGGTTGGCATCATCGCCCGGATGCCGACG
Source organism: Actinomycetes bacterium (assembly GCA_023336855.1). Taxonomy (GTDB): domain Bacteria; phylum Actinomycetota; class Acidimicrobiia; order Spongiisociales; family UBA5794; genus JAHEEL01. Next base: position 4,607 of record JAMBLK010000238.1, on the reverse strand, counting down.
AATCCGCTTGGGGTCGATCGTGAGCGAGGAGTGAGACTCTCTCTCGCAGGAGCACAAGAGAAGCTGCTTCTCGTGCTTACCTCCGACGAGCGCTGGGGGAGACCGGTCGACGGGTACCCATCGACGCACATACTGAAGCCGGAACCGTCCAAGTACCCGGGCCTGGCAACCAACGAACTGTTCTCCCTTCGGCTAGCCGAGACGACCGGCCTCGAGGCGGCGTCCGCAACGATCCGTACGTTTGCAACGACGCCGACCCTCGTCGTCGAGCGGTACGATCGCATCAGGGGAGCCGACTCGGTACGCCGCATCCACCAGGAAGACCTGCTCTCCGCGATAGGGCGGGACCCGTTACACAAGTACGAACAGGATGCCGAATACGGCTCTGTCGGCCCATCGTTGAACGACCTCGCCGGGGCGCTGTCAGCGCACCTGGGATTGGCGCAGCTCGCTCGTTTCCTCGATGTCGTCACTTTCAATGCCGCGATTGGAAACGCCGACGCCCACGCCAGGAATATCTCACTCCTCTTGCATGAAGACGGGTCAGTCGGTTTCGCTCCGCTCTACGACCTGGTCTGCACCCGTGTATACGTTGACGTGTCGTCCGATCTGTCCCAGAGAATCAACGGACAACACGATATCGATCTGGTCACGATCGATGACCTGGTGGCAGAAGCGGAGTCGTGGGGCCTCATGGATGCCTTTGCCCGAAGACGCGTGGTCGATGTGGTCGATCGAATCCGCAGGTCACTGGACGGTGCGGCAAGCGCCGCAATTGCATCCGGAGGCAACGCATCGACCGTCGACCACGTTCGCGAAACGATCGAGACTCGAACGAAGAGACTCCTCGAGCCGTAGCCGGTCACCGGCGTATCTCCTGCCGGGGGAAGAATGAGGGGCCACGACGGGGGAGATGGATGGGGCTTGGCTGGTAGCTGGTAGCTGGAGACTGGCAGACCTAATACAGCTCGTACGCGCCGGCGATCAGGCGGTCCCTCACGCCTTCCCAGTCGGCGAGGGACTCTTTCACGATCACGTCGACGGCGGCTTCGTCAACGCTGCCGGCGGTCTCGACGTGGACCATCTGTGGTTCCGTTACCGGGCGCCCTATCGAGGAGAGCATGCGGATGGTTATCTCATCGGCATCGGTCTCGGCGATCACACGGCGAGAGATGTCCTCTGCGAAGGCGTGATAGGTCTTGCCGACGTGGGCGGCGGGGTTCTTGCCTGCAGTCGCTTCGAGGCTCATCGGGCGATACGGCGTGATCAGACCTCCGAAGCGATTCCCCCGACCAACCTGTCCATCGTCACCGGCCTCGGCCGAAGTGCCGGTCAGGGTCAGGTATTGAGAGTCGGCTGTGTCGGCCTGATTGACCCGAACCGCCGTTCCGTTCCCGAAGCCGTCGCGCACGAGAGCAAGCGCATCGATCCTGACGCGTTCGACGACTTCGTCGTAGGCGGGCCGGCTCTCGACGCTTCGTGCAAGCACAGGAGCAGCGACCGTGACAACGACCTCGTTTCCTTCGCGGGCGCCCATGATCTTGATGTCGCGGCCGATCGGGACGTCGGCCCGGTACGCCGCCGAGTTGAGATAGTGCTCGAGTCGGTAGACGACGTCTTCGAGCGGAGAGAGGGGGAGTGAGACAGCTGCGAAGGAGGTGTCGTTCGACATCGGTGCGGCTTCGCGATGCCCTCGATTGACGACATCGGCGAGATCCGCCGATGCCTGGTTGAGCCACAGTTCGACCTCGAACGCATCCGGCGTCGCGTTGGGGAGAAGCGTGAGGAGTCGTCGTCTGGTGTCGGCGGTCAACGCCTCGACGTCGGGCTTCCAGCCCTCGGTGAAGTTCACCTTGCCGACGAGGACGAGCTTCGAACGCTTGGTGTGTTCGCCGCCGCCGAAGCCTATGTTCACCGAGCCCGCGGCGAAGATCGCCTTGTCGACGTTGAAGTGTTGAACCCGTTCGGTCTGTTCGAGGGACGAGCGTGCCAGGTCACGGGCGAGTTCCTCGGCGAGGTGGTCGCAGATCGTATCGGGGTGGCCGGTTCCCTTGCGCTCGACGAATTCGACGAGTGGGTCGTATGGCGAGCGATGGGTAACGGTGAGGTTCATGGAGGCTCCTGAGTCGACGCGCATCGTACCGGTGGCGGTGCTCAATCCCGGGCGGGCGGACTCCAACGTTCGCGATGTATCGCGTCGGTGCGCCGTCCCCGTTTGAGAGACGCGGATCGACGGTCGGGAGCGGGGTGGCCGATCGTGACGATGCCGATCGGGGCGACGTCGTCGGGGATGGCGAGCAACGTTGATAGGTCTCTCAGATTGTGAGAACCGAGGAACCCGGCCGCGAGATCCTCGTCAACGGCGGCAAGGAGCAGCAACATCATCGAAGCTCCTGCATCTACCCACCAATAGGGGACGGGCCATCCCTCTTCGCTCCCTGCGGCGCCATCGGGTCCACCCTTGTCGGACTCCCGGTAGCGGTTCAGATAGGCGTCCTTGCTGACGCAGACGACGACGTGAATCGGCGCACGCGAGATCCACGGGTCGAAGCCGTCTGCGACGTACTCCTCCTCGTGTGCCAGTCGGGAGATCTCCCGGCGGCACTCCTCGTCGGCGACTACGACGAATGTCACGCCTTGGGAGAATCCGGCGCTCGGCGCTCGCTGGGCCCGGTCGAGGATGCGACTGAGGGCATCCCCGTCTACCGGATCGTCCGTGTAATTGCGGACCATCCGGCGACGGCGAACAACCTCGCCGAACTCCATGTCAGAGTTCGATCAGTGCAGCGTGGATGTTCTCAAGGGCCGCTTTCGCGTCCGAGAAGAGCATCATCGTGGACGGCAAGTAGAACAACGGATTGTCGATGCCCGCGAAACCAGGGGAGAGGCTCCGCTTGATCACGACCGTGGTGGCAGCCAGGTCGACCTCGAGGATCGGCATGCCGTAGATAGCGCTGCCGGAGTCGTCACGAGCCGACGGGTTCACCACGTCGTTCGCCCCGACGACCAACGTCACATCCGTATGCGGGAACTTCGGGTTCGACTGATCGAGATCGAGGAGCACGTCGTACGGGACGTCCGCCTCGGCGAGGAGAACGTTCATGTGGCCCGGCATGCGTCCCGCCACGGGGTGGATCGCATACTCGACGACCACGTCGCGCTCCTCGAGCGCAGTTGCAAGTTCCCGCACAGCGTGCTGAGCCTGTGCCACAGCCAGTCCGTATCCAGGCACGACGATCACCTTCTGTGCGTACGCAAGGGAGATCGCAACGTCCTCGGGCGTCGCGCTGTTGACCGGTTTGTCGCCCGCGTCGATCGGCGCGGCACCTTCGGTACCGAAGCCGGCGAAGAGCACGTTCGCGATTGAACGGTTCATGGCCTCGGACATCTGGACGGTCAGGATGAATCCTGCTGCACCGACGAGGGCGCCGGCGATGATGAGTCCCTGATTCCCGATGACGAATCCGGCCATGGACGCCGCGACCCCGGAGAGGGAGTTCAGCAGCGAGATGACGACCGGCATGTCGGCGCCACCGATCGGGATGACCCCGGTGATGCCGAGCACTACGGCGATGGCGGCCAAGATCCAGTAGCCCATCGGCTCGTTGAATGCGATGGCCCACACGGATGCTGCCGTCATCAGGATGACGAGCATCAGGTTGAAGTACGGACCGCCGGGGAGCGCCACAGGCTTCCCCGTGATAATCCCCTTCAGCTTGCCGTATGCAACAAAGCTTCCGGAAAGGGTGACGACACCGATCGCGATCGAGAGAGCGACCGTGACTTCTGTCTCAGTCGCATACTGCACATCGGTGCCGACGATCGTGCCGGTAGCGACGATGGCTGCGAATGCGACGAGGGCCGAAGCCCCGCCGCCGAAGCCGTTGAATGCGGCGACGAGTTCGGGCATCGACGTCATCTGCACCTTCAGCGCGAGAACAGCGCCGATAGCGCCGCCGATCAAGGCTCCGAGGATGATCACCCACCAGAGAACGCTCAGCGCGTCCGACTGTCGCGCCTGGTCGAAGACGTAGACGAGAGTGACGACCGACGCCACGAGCATGCCGACGGCTGCAATCTGGTTACCGCGCCGTGCGGTTCTCGGCGAACCGAGGCCGCGGAGGCCGAGGATGAACAGGACACCGGAAAGGAGATAGAGGAGAGCGGTCACTTCTTCACCACCGGCTTCTTCTTGAACATCTCGAGCATGCGGTCCGTCACGAGAAATCCGCCGGCGACATTGATCATGGCGAAGACCATGGCGAGGACCCCGAGGATGATCGCAAAGACTCCGTCAGCGAAGGCGGCAGCGATGATCGCTCCGACGATGGTGATGCCGGATATCGCGTTCGCCCCCGACATGAGCGGAGTGTGCAACGTCGGTGGAACCTTCGAGATGACCTCGAAGCCGATGAAGGCTGCAAGGACAAATACGACGATCCCCTGAATGAACTCGGGGCTCACGAGGCCTCCTCTTCCAGGCCCATCGCCGATCGGGTACGGGGGTGAACGACCTGACCCTGATGGGTGATCGTTGCAGGACCGGCGACCTCATCGTCGAGGTCAACGGCGAAACCGTCTTCCGTGCGCCAGCGCCCGGCGAGCTC
>JAMBLK010000237.1 GCA_023336855.1 Actinomycetes bacterium | reverse complement strand
TGGGGTTAGACCGCTCCCATCAATTGAGACCCTCGACCCCCTCCGCCGCCTCCGGCGGCACCTCCCCCTGAGGGGGAGGAAGAAGACCGGGGTCGTCGAAGATTCCGTCGATGGCTCCGCCGTAGCGGCGCTCACGATCTTGGTATTCGGCGATGCATCGGGCTAGTTCCTGCTGATCGAAATCGGGCCAGAGCACCGGGGTGAAGACGTACTCCGAGTATGCGGCCTCCCAGAGCAGATAGTTCGAGGTGCGTTGCTCCCCCGACGTGCGGATGACCAGATCCGGATCCGGCATCTCGGGAAGGTAAAGACGATCCGCGACCGAACCCTCGTCGACATCGGCCGGATCGAGCGTTCCCGCTGCGACCTCCTCAGCGATCCGACGTGCTGCAGCGGCGATCTCCGTCCGGCCGCCGTAGTTGAAGGCGTAGACCATGTTGAGGTTGGTGTTCCCTGAGGTCTGTTCCTCGGCGATCCTCATCCGGTCCAGCACTGCCGACGGGATGCGTTCATCCTCATGGTCACCGATGAAGATGACCCTGACACCCAGTTCGTCGAGTTCATCTCGCCGACGTTCCAGAAGATCGACGTTGAACTCCATGAGGAACGCCACCTCATCGGGGTCCCTCCCCCAGTTCTCGGTGGAGAACGTGTAGACGGTGAGCCACTTGATTCCGAGATCGAGAGCACCGTGGACGATGTCGAAGAGAGCCGGTTCCCCCCGGGCGTGTCCGGCCGTTCGATGAAGTCCGCGGGCGTTGGCCCATCGCCCATTGCCGTCCATGATGATCGCAACGTGGCGCGGAATCCGATCCGGATCGAGGAGTGCAGATAGGTCAGACATCGATCAACGCCATCGAGTCGAGTTTCCGTTCGAGGTGGTACTCCATGAATCGGCGTGTGATCCCCATCGCTTCGCGACTCATCGCAATGTCCGGGTCTGGAAGTGCCGAGAGATCGGCTACAGCCAGGGTCGCCAGATAGTCGATCACCCCGGGTCTGAGAGCATATGACCCGGGTGTCCGACACCGGTCGCAGAGAACCCCTCCGGCGGCGAAGCTGAACCGTGAGAGTCCTTCCTTGGCTCCGCATCCTGCGCAATGGCTGAGTGCTGGAGCAACGCCGACGATCTCTGCCGCCTTGAGGAGGTATGTGGTGACGAGATCGGGATGGGGATCCGAACTCTCGAGAGCGCGCAGACCGCGTTGGAGCAAGAGGAACAGCCGTCTGGCCGGTTCGTCCTCCTGGGCAACGACGTCGGCGATCTCGATCATCGTCCCGGCAGCCACGACCCGGTCGAGATTCTCACGGAGTTTCGGGAAGGCTTCGATAATCGAAGCCTGCGTGATCATGTCGAGGTTCTTCCCCTCGTAGAGCACGAGGTCGACGTGGGTGAGCGTCTCGAGGCGGCCCCCGAATCGGCTCTTCGTCTTGCGGACACCTTTCGCGACCGTCCGCAGTTTGCCCCGATTCGGGCTGAGGAGAATGACGACCTTGTCGGCCTCACCGAACGAGTAAGACCGAAGCACGATCCCCTGATCGTTGTAGAGAGCCATAGAGCAAGCGTACCGCGCCGGGGTCATGTAGCCGGGGAAGCTCGATCACCAGCGTCCAGCTACCAGCAAGAGGGACGTGTGGCTTGGCCTTGGCCCGGCTGGCGGCTGGTAGCTGGCGGCTGGTCGCTCTCAAAACCCCATCCGGTTCAGGCTGTCGTCTTTGCGTTGCCAGTCTTTCTCTACCTTGACTCTGAGGTCGAGGAAGACGGGGACGCCGAAGAGGCGTTCGAGTTCGGTTCGGGCTTCGGCACCGACGGTCTTGATCAGCCCGCCGCCCTTGCCGATGACCATGCCCTTCTGGGACTGTCGTTCGATGTACACGGTTGCCGGGATATACAGGACACCGTTGTCCCTCTCTTCGATATCACCGACCACGACGGCGAGGGAGTGCGGAAGCTCCTCTCGGAGGCGTGACAGGTACTTCTCTCTCACGAGTTCGCCGGCGAGAAGCTGGTCGGGTTGGTCGCTGTGCATGTGCGGAGGGAAGAAGAACGGGCCCTCGGGCATCAACCCCTCGAGTTCGGTCCTCAGCGGTTCGAGACCGACACCCTTGAGGGCCGAGATCGGCACATACGCTGCGAAATCCCACTCCCCTGCTCGGGCGAGTTGACCGAGGACATCCTTGCTCGACACCTGATCGGTCTTGTTGACGGCCACGATCACCGGGGCGCCCGATTTGCCGAGTCGTTCGGCGATCAGTCGATCACCCGGCCCGATCGGCTGGCCCGCATCGAGCAGGAACAACACTGCGTCGGCTTCCGCGATGGACCCGTAGACGAGCTTGTTCAGTCGCTCGCCCAGAACGTTGCGGGGCTTGTGGAGACCCGGTGTGTCGACGAGCACCAACTGGATCTCGCCGTTCGTCGCGACCCCGCGAATGGTGTTGCGAGTGGTCTGCGGTCGGGGCGACGTGATCGTCACCTTCTCACCGACGAGGGCGTTGACCAGCGTCGACTTCCCAACGTTTGGTCGACCGACAACTGAGATGAACCCGGACTTGGTCATTGTTTCGCCACCCTGACTCGTGCCACTCGACGGCCCTGAACGTCCTCTGCGGTCAGGACGAGATCGTTGTACTTGAAAGATTCCCCGACGGTCGGGACACGTCCCGCGAGCCCCAGAACGAGGCCACCAACCGTGTCCCACCCTTCGTCGGGAAACGAGATACCCAGTATCCCCGACAGATCATCCACATCGAGGCGTGCATCGACGAGGAACTCACCCGACTCGAGAGGCACCACCATGGGTTCTTCATCGTCGTACTCGTCAACGATCTCCCCGACGATCTCCTCGAGGAGGTCCTCGATGGAGACGACCCCCGCCGTGCCTCCGAACTCGTCGACAACGATGGCGAGATGCTTCTGTTTCGCCTGCATCTCGCGAAGCAGTTCCGAGATGGCCTTCGTCTCTGGCACGAAGTAGGCCTCGTGGGCGAGCTCGCGCGCCGGTCTCGACGGTGCCGCCTCGTCGTAGAGCGTGAGGAGGTCCCTGGCGTAGAGCAGGCCGACGATGTCATCGACGTTCTCGCCGGTCAGCGGGATCCTCGACCGGCCCTCTTCGAGAACGAGATCCACAGCGTCGTCGGTGGAGGCAGCGGCCGGAAGAGTCACCATATCGGTGCGTGGAACCATTACCTCGCGCACGATCGTGTCTCCGAATTCGATGATCGATGAGATGAGCTCGCGCTCGTCGCGGTCGTCTTCGTCTTCCTCGTCGTCTTCGTCTTCCTCGTCGTCCGAGACGAGGTCGTTGGCGGCGTCGCCGATCCGGATCGCGACCTTGAGGATGCGCGAGAAACGGTAGGCGAAGGAGCGAGAGCGGGATCGGCCGATCGTTCGCGGTATGAGATCGGAGAGGAGAACGATGAGCAACGTCATCACGATGAAGGCGAGTCCGAGTTGCCACCCGGACAGGATCCGTTCCATCGCCCAACTCGCCGGGATCACTGCCAGAATCAACAGCGTGGTGACGACCGTACCGAGCGCAGGCTGGATCCGATTCCGCTCTTCGAGCAGTGTCGCAACGACCTCTGCTTTGGGATTCCCCTCGCCGGCGTCATGAAGGGCGTCCGCTCGTGGTGTTCTCACGAGCGTCGCTCCGGCGGCGCGGAGGATCGCTGTAAGTAGGACCAGTACGGCCGAGAAGGCGAACGCTGCGGCGATCACGGTCTCACCCTACCGATGAGAGCAAGGAGTTCGCTCTCCCTGGCTTCCATCCGGATCGCTTCGTCCTCGATCTCGTGGTCCCATCCGAGGAGATGCAGGAGTCCATGGACGACCATCAGCGAGAGCTCATCATCGAACGGTGTTTCCTGTTGCTCGGCGTTGTCGCGTACGACCGATGGAGCGATGAACACATCGCCGAGTTCGATGGGCGGGCCGCCCGGTGACCGCATCGGCGGCACCCCCGGGGTCGAGGCTTCGATCGGGAACGAGAGGACGTCGGTGGGGCCGTGCTTCCCCATGTGCGCTTCGTTGAGTCCCGCCATCTCGACCTCGTCGATCAGAACGAGGGACACTCCGGTCTCCGATTCGAGCCCTTCCGCTTCGAGTACGAGTTCAGCGAGGCGGAGCAGTTCGTCGGTAACGATGGGTTCATCCTGTTCGTCGGCGAAGAGGACGTTCACCCGCCCTCCTCGTCGGATGGCTCGTCGACGTCTCCGCTCTCCACGATCGGTTCATCTTCTACGGCCAGTTTCGCTGTTGGAAGCGCCGGGGTGACACCGCCTTCGACGACCTGGGGTCCGGGGAATCCGGGGTACGGAACGCGGGCGTGGTAGTAGCCCATGAGGGCCCGCACGAGTTCGGCTTTGATCTTGGTGAGGTCCCCGAACGTCAGCTGCGACTCATCGAGTTGCCCATCGTCGACCTTCTCGGTGACCACGGTTTCGACGACGTTCTTGAGACCTGCAGCCGTCGGATCCTCGTTGTGTGCGTAGGCACGCGCTGCCGCCTCCGTGGCATCGGAGATCATGACGATCGCCATCTCCTTCTGCCGTGGCTTGACGCCGTGGTGACGGTACAGCTCCGGGTTGACGTCCGGATCGGTCTCGAGGGCACGGTGGTAGAAGTAACGCATCAGACTCGTGCCGTGGTGCATGCGGATCCCATCGGTCACGTCCCCCGGGAGCCGGTACCGCTTGGCGAGCTTCAGCCCCTCGGTGACGTGGGATCGGATGATCTGCGCCGACTCTTCGGGTGGAAGCGTGTCATGCGGGTTGGACACCCCGAACTGGTTCTCAACGAAGTACTGGGGAAGGGCGACCTTCCCGAGGTCGTGATACCAGGCCGCGGCCTGTGCGAGCAACGGATCAGCGTCGATCGACCGAGCGGCACGGCCGGCGAGCGCTCCGACGAGCATGGAGTGATTGAACGTGCCGGGAGCCTGCTCCTCGATGAGGCGCAGCGCAGGATGGTTCCGGTCGAGGAGATCGAGGAGGCCGAGTGCTGTGGTGATGCCGAACGCGCTCTCGAGGAACGATACGAGGCCGAGCGAGATGAGTCCGGCGATGACGGCACCGGTGAACGCCCACACAGCGGACATGCCGATGCTGCCGTCTCCGAATACCCACTCGAGTGTCGCGGCGATGGGAGCGACGGTGATCGCCGAGAGCAACACGGCAAGTCGCAACTGTCGTCTGGACGAAACGCGGGAAACGAACGCCACCGGGACGACGGTCGCAATCCCGGCATAGACCGTGAACGCTATGTCGAAGGTCGACAATGCCGTGAAGGCGGCCATCGGGATGGCGAGTACGACGGCTGTGCGCGGGTCGAAGAGAATCGCGGCGAGGAAGCCGATCGCTACTGCGGGGAGCAGATAGCCGAGGGCTCGATTGTCCGCCGCGACAATCGCGGGCAGCCGCGACATGAGGGCGGCCAGCACCAAGAGGATCCCGAGCAGGGCCATGTGGCGCGGTTCCGACCACTGTGCCGGAGCGATCCGCCAGAGGAAGAACGCCGCCAGCAGCACGGAGAGTATTCCGAGCAGAGCCATCGCCACGCGGGATGTCCCGCCGGTGACGACCGGTTCGTAAAGACCGAGCTGCTGGATGGCCTCGAATTCGATGCTGCTGATCGTCTCCCCTGCCACGACGATCGTGTCACCGGCCCGGTACGTGACCGTGACCGGCTCAACGGCAGCGGCTGCTTCTTCACGTTGCAGCGCCGTCTCCGGGTTGTCGACGCGTAGATTCGCCTGAAGGCTGAACCCGACGACCTGTGCGATCGCCTCGCGCGCCATGGGCTGTTCGTCTATGGGAAGGCCTGCGACGAAGATTGGCGGGCGCGTCAGGGGGTTGATGTAGAGATCCTGGCGCTCGGAGATCTCGGTCGGCTTGATGCCTGCTGCCAACTCATCACGAACGATTCCGAGGGTCTCTGATTCGACTTCGGGGAAGGCAGCGTCTTCACCATCCGCGACGCGATCGAGATCGTTGTTGTAGAGGGTCACCATCGAGGGGATCGCCAAGTTCAACTTGGCGTGACTGAGGTTCAGCAAGGCGATCTGATCTTCGATCGATCGCCTCGGCAGGGTTGTGGTCGTGGTGGTCGGAGGTTGCGTCGTCGTGGTCGTCGTCGACGTCGTCGTCTCCCCGGGTTCGGTCGAAGTGGTCGTGTCGTCGACGGTTGTCGACGTTGTCGTGGTCTCATCGGGGATCAGGGATTCGTCGATCGCTCCATCTGCCAGGTCATCGAAGAAGGAATTGACCTCGCGGATCACGGCGAGCGTCGCTTCGTTGTCGTTCGTGTAGACAGTCTCGACCGCGTTCGCGGCAGCAACCCTCGCCGTATCCGTGGCATCGTCGTCGACGATCGGGTCGGTGGAGCGGGGGGCGATGAACGTCTCCGGTGACGGCTGGCCAATGGCGATATCTTCTGACGGCGCCTCACCGCCAGTGTCCGTGCCGATCACAAGGATGAGCGACACGAGCAGCATCGTGATCGCCAGGATTCCGGCGTTGGTGAGGGCCGTTCGATCGAGGCTCACGATCGCTTCTCCTCGAAACGGCGATACGCCTCCACGATGGCTGCGACGATTCGGTGACGCACGACGTCGTCGGCGGTCAACTCCTCGAATGCGATGCCGTCGATCCCGGAGAGGATGCCGGCGACCGTCTTCAGCCCCGAGCCCCTCCCTTCGCTGAGGTCGATCTGCGTGATGTCACCCGTTACCAGCATCTTCGAATTGAAGCCGAGTCGGGTCAAGAACATCTTCATCTGTTCCGGGGTGGTGTTCTGTGCTTCATCGAGAACGACGAACGCGTCGTTGAGCGTGCGGCCTCTCATGTAGGCGAGAGGAGCGATCTCGATGGTTCCACGCTCCATCAGGCGAGCGGTCTCCTCCGGTCCGAGCATCTCGTACAGAGCGTCGTAGAGGGGTCTCAGATATGGATCGACCTTCGCGGCAAGATCACCCGGAAGGAAACCGAGGCGCTCGCCGGCCTCCACAGCAGGTCTGCTCAGAACGATGCGCTTCACGGCGCCCGACATGAGCGACTCGATGGCGCACGCCATTGCGAGGTAGGTCTTGCCGGTGCCGGCCGGGCCGATGGCGAACACGAGTGTGTTGTCCCGAATCGCATCGACGTAGCGCTTCTGGCCGAACGTCTTCGGCCTCACATGGCGGCCACGGCCGACTGCGATCGACTCGGAGAAGATACCGGAGGGGTTCGGGACGTCTCTCTTGACGAGGTCGATGACCCGTTCCACCCGGTCGGTATCGAGTTGCTGTCCCTCCTGGACGACGATCAGGAGCTCGTCGAGAACGGTTTCTGCCGCCTCTGCCTCGTGATCCGGTCCAGTGATGTTGATCTCGTTGCCACGGGCCACGATCCGGGCCAGAGGGAAGGCATTCTCGACTCGCCGTAAGTGCGCGTCGTTCTCGCCGAGCAACTCGACCATGAGGTGGTTGCTCGGCACGCGAATGCAGACGTCGTTTGTGGTGGTGCTGGTCACAGAAGAAGCCTCTCACAAACAGAGAACTTTGTGGTGGAAGCAGGGCCCATCGGGTGATAATGAGTATATCGGTCGCTCCCGTCAACCCATTGAGGATCGCACGGTCCTATCCGCTGGACGGATGTGTCTCGATCCGACCCTAGGTG
>JAMBLK010000236.1 GCA_023336855.1 Actinomycetes bacterium | reverse complement strand
CGCGAGTTCCGAGACCGGCCGGGAACCGATCGACAGGACAACGACGTCTGCAGGAAGGCTTCCTCCTTCGATCGAGATCCCGGTCACCCGATCGGTGCCTTCGATCTGCTCAACCATCGCTCCGGTGAGCACGGTGATGCCCATCGACCGCACGGCCTCAGCCACCTGTTCACCGAGATCTGCGTCGAGCGTTCGCGGGAGCACAGCGGACAGGCCTTCGACGACGGTTACGTTCCAGCCCTTGGTGTGGAACGCCTCGGCGACCTCAAGACCGATGTAGCCGCCCCCCACGATCACGGCGTTGCCGGAGCCGGCATCGGCGATCGCTCTGAGCGCGGCTGCATCTCCGAGCGTGCGCAGCGTGTGCACCCCGTCGAGGCCGCGGCCAGGCATCGGCGGTACGAACGCCCTGGCACCGGTCGACACCATCAGATGGTCGAACCCCTTCTTGAGGGTCGTTTCTCCGTCGGCATCTCGTACCTCGACGACACGTCGGTCGAGGTCGATCGCCGTAACCTCGTGATGGAGGTGGAGTTCGATTCCAGCACGGGCGAACTGCTCGGGTGTGCGGGCGATCAGCTTGTCGATGGGGTCGACGATGCCCGCGATGTGATAGGGCTCTCCGCACGCCGCGTAGCTGGCGTGGTCCCCCATCTCGTATGCGATGACTTCGAAATCCCGATTCCGACGCCTCACCTGACTCGCTGCCGTCATTCCGGCTGCATCTGCCCCGATGACCACCAGTCGCTCACCCATTCCACCCTCCGATATCTTCGTGATCTCGACCGTCGAGACCAGACGATAGAACCTCGCGGAGAGCCGAGTTCATTCCGTGGGGCGACAGCTCCGCTGGCGGGGACGGCAACGCTGAGGATGTGACGGTCTCAACGGCCGATGTCCGGGTAGTCCTGCGTGACGCGGGTACGGATCGTGTAGACCGAATCTCCCGAAAGGATGCCTCCCCGCCCGAAGAGACGGCCGTGCTGCCAGTTGGAGAGCCCCAACTCGGGCTTGTTGAAGGCGTACTGGCCGTCGACCCAGCGCGTGAAGCCGTTGCCGACGAACGGCGCATCTACGAGATCGAAGAACCGATCGTGCTCCGCGGGGTCTTCGGAGATCAGCGATGTGACGAAACGCGGACTGTACCGGTTGAAGAGGTCGGCCGCTGCGTCGATCGACGGCACGACGGCAAGCGTGATCTCGGGGCTGTCCTCCCACTCCCATTCTTCGCCAAGACCGCTCTCCTCGATGGGCTCGGCTTGATACTCCCGATGATCGCCGTCGGCCCGTGCGATCGGGACCATCCGGGCGAACCACGCTTTCGGCACGGCACCGGTCGATGAGTCGAGAACGTGGAGCTTCGCCTGGACGCCCCGCCGCTCGCCGGCCCGCTCGAGCGCTCGGAGGAGCTCCGGAACCAGGTCGCCGGCCCGCTCCTCGACGATGCAACACGTGTTGAGCGTGTTGCACACCTTACGGTCGAGCGAGTGGTAGACGGCTGCACCGAACGCCTCGGTG
>JAMBLK010000235.1 GCA_023336855.1 Actinomycetes bacterium | reverse complement strand
CCTCGCACGCCCCAGACGGAGAACCTGATCAACGCCGAGTCGATCGCTGGGATGAAGGACGGCGTCCGCATCGTCAACGTGGCCCGGGGAGGCATCGTGTCGGAGGCTGACCTCGCAGAGGCGATCGTCGCTGGAAAGATCGCTGGTGCTGCGGTCGATGTCTTCGACTCCGAACCCAAGACCGACAGCCCGCTGTTCGACCTTCCCCAGGTCACCGTTACCCCTCACCTCGGCGCGAGCACACACGAGGCCCAGGAGAAGGCCGGTGTGTCCGTTGCTGAGTCGGTCGCTCAGGCGCTTGCGGGGGAGATGGTGCTCAGTGCGGTCAACGTCGACCTCGGGGCTCCTGCGTCGCCTGGGCTCAAGCCGTACATTCGCCTGACAGAGCAGTTGGGGAAGATCTTCACGGCACTTGCCAAGGGTCTCCCGGATGAACTCACGGTGACGGTGAGAGGGGAGTGCGCGGAGGAACCCACGGAACCGATCAGGCTCTCTGCGCTCAAGGGTGTGCTTGCAGCGAGTTCGGAGATCCCTGTGTCGTACGTCAACGCCACGCACCTTGCCGAGAGCCATGGGATGGCTGTTGTTGCAGAGTCTCAACTCGATGTGGACGATTACCAGTCGGTGATCCGGCTGACGGGTGAGGTGGGGGACCGGCATCGGACGATCGCTGGTACGTATATGGAGCGCAAGGGTGCGGTGCTTGTGGGCGTGGACGGGTACGCGATAGAGGTGCCGCTCACGGATTACATGCTCCTGGTACGAAACGATGACACACCCGGGACGATCGGCCGTGTCGGTACGTACCTCGGTGACCGGGGCTACAACATCTCGGACATGGTCGTCGGCCGCAAACCAGGTGGCGTAGGAGCCATGATGGGCATCGCCCTCGACACCCCGATGTCCGAAGACGACGTCGCAGGCATCCTCACCCTCACCGGCATAGCCGCCACCCGCTACATCACCCTCACCTAGACCCCCCCCAACGCCCCAAACCCAGGGTTCTCCGCTTTCTATATGGCGCCGTGGGCCCGCGGTACAGGTAGCGCAGTGAACCCAGGGTTCTCGGCTTTCCATATGACGCTGTGGGCCCGCGGTACGAATTGGGGATCAGACCTCTAGAACTGGACCTCACGTTGTGGCACGGTGTCAGCATGCACGCCGACCGAGAAGTAACGCGATTAGCAGTCCGCCAGGGTGGTGTCATCCGTAGTGGCCAAGCGTTCGAATGTGGCTTCACGAAGGGGCAGATCGATCAGCGAGTCCGCGATGGCCGCTGGACGCTCGTAGGCCGCTTCGGTTACCGCATTGTGGAGATGGAGGGGCTGCTGAACCTGGTGCGTGCGGCGGTTGCCACCTTGCCGAACGCAGTGGTGTCCCACGAGGCGGCGGCCGAGATTCACGACTTCCCGAAAATGCCGAGGGGCCTTGCATCGGTCAGTGTCCATTCTCGAACAACGCACGAGTTTCCCGATGTCGTCGTGCACCGATGTCATGACCTTGAGAAGGATCACATTGTTCAGGTTTCGGAGCTTCCCACCACGTCGATTCCGAGAACCGTCGTCGATCTTGCGGCACATCTGACAACTGGACACCTTGCCGCTGTGCTTTCCTCTCTGATCACGGAAAGACGGGTCATCACAGCCGAAGTCCAAACGGTGGTCGACCGGGTCGCGCGGCGCGGCAAGCCAGGCATCCGAAAGATCCGGACGATTCTCAACGGGCGAGATTCTGGGCCACGCGACGGAACTCCGCTTGAGCGGCTTGGAGCTGAGGTACTCCGTACGCGGGGGGTTCCCGAACCGCTCTTTGAGTTCCCGATGCCCTGGGACCCGGATAGGAGGTTCGATGCTGCGTATCCCGATTCGGGACTCGCGATTGAGTGGGACTCTCGGCGGTGGCACGATCTGGAGGAGGCGTTCTCGTCGGATCGAGAAAGGGATCGTATAGCGCTACTTCATGGATGGAGGGTTGTGCGCTTCACGTGGTCCGATGTAACTCAGCGCCCGGACGAGGTCGCAGAAACCGTTCGACGACTTCTCTTGTTGCCGCGCCACGACTGACTACCTCCGATCCGCGGGCTGTCGGCGCCATATAGAAAGCAGAGAACCCTGGGTTCGCTGCGCTACCTGTACCGCGGGCTGTCGGCGCCATATGGGAAGCAGAGAACCCTGGGTTCGGGGCGTCGGTAGGGTGT
>JAMBLK010000234.1 GCA_023336855.1 Actinomycetes bacterium | reverse complement strand
GGGGAGTTGATGGCAGAGAAGGAACTCCTCGAGGCGAAGCTGAGTGCTCTACGCCTCGCCGCCCTACGGATTCGCGATGGGTACGCGGATCCGATGTTTGATGTGAGCGACGGCGAGGTGGCGATCTTCGAGACCAGGGATGCGATTCTGGCGCTGGACGACGTGATCGCTCCGCTCGCAATCAAGGCGGGACGGCTCCGTAACGAGGCCTGGGGCCTCATGATGCGGGCAGGCGCCGACAAGAGTCTGCTCGCCCGACAGGTCGAGCGCTACGCCGACATCTACACGTCGCGGGTCTCGAACCTGCTGTATCCCGGCCCGTACGCGATGTTCCGGATCGGCCGCCTAGACCTCCCCCACGACCCGCATCCCCAGCACGAGCCGAGTTGATAGCTGACAGCGAACAGCAGACAGCAAACAGCCAGACGCCGAATGCGAGTCGCGACCTAGCCGGGGCGCTGTCCCCGTTTGGCTGTCCGCTGTTGTCTGTGGTCTGTCTGCTACTCCTCTTCCAGATCTGCTTCTTCTACCACGATGTCGAAGCGGTCCACACACTCGGCGCATCTATACGCGACGACATCTCCCGGCATCGGGGGGTCATCCGGCGGGAATCGGGTCAGCAGGTAGGCGGTGCCGCCGCATTCGACGCACACGATCGATTCCGCGAGAGGACTCATCGAATCTCCTTTACTTGACCGTGATGACGGTGCAGTCCGCCGTGTGTGCGACCTTGTGAGTCACGCTTCCGAGGAACAGCCCGGAGAAGTCTCCGAGACCGCGACGGCCCATGACAACAACGTCGGCCTCGATCTCCTTCGCCGTCTCGCAGATGGTCTGTGCCGGTGATCCGAGTTCTACTGCGGTCGAAACCTTGCCGACACCGAGCCGGCGGGCCTTCTTCGCGGCACTCTCGATGATCTTCTCACCGGCCGTTTGGAGCACCGACCGGGACTCGGCATACAGCCCTTCGAGTTCGGCGTACGCGCCGAGTGCGAGAGGAACCGTCGATGCATACGAGACGACGTTCAAGATGGTGAGGTCGGCCTCGTACTTGACGGCGAACTCCGCGGCGAACTCAACTGCTCTATCGGCATGGCTGGAGCCATCGACTGCTACCAGGACATGAGACACCATTCGACACCTCCTTCACCCCCAGTCTCGCGCGTCGACCCGTCCGCGCATAGAGCATCTCGGAAGGGAGAACGCGCGAAGTGGTACGATCGTCGTGCCATCGACCCCCGCGGGAGAGCGACGCAGGTCGCGCCGAAGGAGCAACCACCCCGGCAATCTCGCAGGCACCCGGACCGCGGGGTGAGGCGCATCTGGAGAGCAGGGCCGTGTCCCTCACCGAAGGGGAAAGCCGCCGAGGCGGTGAATCTCTCAGGTCATCCGACAGATGGGGCGAACGCACCGACGCGTCCCGACCGAGGAGCAGCCGATGACAGACACACCGTTCCAGGATCTCGGACCGACCGGCGATTTCCTATCCCGCCACATCGGCCCGTCGAGCACCGACATGACCGAGATGCTGACCACCGTTGGAGCCTCGTCGATGGACGACCTGATCGATCGAGCCGTTCCTGCGCAGATCAGGACCGAACGAGAGCATGATCTCCCCGGTCCCATGGCCGAACACGATGCGGTAGCTCGACTTCGCATGCTTGCCGATCGAAACGAGCGATACACCTCCCTCATCGGCATGGGCTACACAGGAACGATTCTCCCAGCGGTCATCCAGCGCAATGTGCTCGAGAACGCAGGCTGGTACACGGCGTACACCCCGTATCAACCGGAGATCTCCCAGGGGAGACTCGAGGCGCTGCTGAACTTCCAGACGATGGTGTCGGATCTGACCGGCATGGACCTCTCGAACTCGTCGCTCCTCGACGAAGGCACCGCTGCTGCCGAGGCGATGGCGATGTTCAAGCGCGTGAATCGACGTTCGGGCCCGGTCTTCCTCGTTGATGAGGCTGCCCACCCCCAGACGATCGAGGTCGTCAAGACCCGTGCCCTTCCCCTCGGTCTCGAAGTGGTCGTCGGCGATCCACATGGTGATCTTCC
>JAMBLK010000233.1 GCA_023336855.1 Actinomycetes bacterium | reverse complement strand
GATGCGGTCGGACGACGGATCGGCATGGATCTTCCCCGGGTAGGAGAGAACGGTGTTCGGAGAGCGGTCTTGTTCGAGTCGGACAGGGAGAGGCGTCGGGTCGAGGCCTCCTGTGGCCGAGAACTCGGCGACGAGGTTTGCGATGACCGGTTGAACCACGTCGTACACACCCTCGCCTGCGTGGATACCGACGGCGTTTCCTGCCGGGTCGATGAGAGCCACCGTGGGCCACGCCCGGGCGCCCCACGAATCCCAGACCTCGAAGTTGACGTCGTTCACGACGGGATGGCGGAGGTCGTACCGCTGGATGACCTCGCGGATGTTGTCGGTCTCTCCCTCGTTGGTGAACTTGGCCGAGTGGACGCCGATGACGACGAGATCGTCGGCGAACTCTGCCTCCAAACGCTTGAGGTCCGGGATGATGTGGATGCAATTGATGCACCCATAGGTCCAGAAGTCGAGCAAGACGACTTTGCCTTGCAGCGCCTCGAGATCGAGGGGTTGCTCGACGTTCAACCAGTCGAGACCGTCGGGGAATTCAGGGGCGGGCGTCGTGCCGGCGGCCGACACACCGGACGGAGTCACCACCGTTGTTGGCGGAGTCTCGTCGGATGTGCTGTCACTCGTGCACGCTCCGGCGACGAGCGCCAAGGCGCCCACGATCAGGAGGAACTTCCGCATGGGTGTCATTCAACCCCAGGAGACGGGCTACGGGGACGGTGAAACTATGAAGATTCGGTGAACGATGCGATGTCCAGGCCGATGCGGAGTGTAGAGAGGAGGTACTGATCGGCCGTCTCGTCAGGGCGGTGTGCCTCCGGGGAGATAAGCCCAGAGGCAGCCAGAACAGCCCCAGACGCCAGGGCGATGGCTTCGAGGTGAGTGGCGAGATCAGCGATACCGAGCGTGCGGGTCGCCTCGTCGGTCGTGGACCGCACGATGATGCCGGCCCACTCGTCGGGTACCGTCGCCGCAACGTCGAGGCGCCGGTTCGTCATGCGTCGCCTGGTTCCCCAGCGGGACCCAACCGGTTCCGGGAACATCAACGGCTCTCCGTGGCGCACGGACTTGCCGGGTTCGGTCCAGGCGAAGACGATCTGTGCATCGGGGCCGGCGATGTCGTCCTCCCGAGTAGCCAGGCTCTGGCCGATTCCGGTGACGAGATTGGCGCCGAAGAGCAGAGGGATCTCCCCGATGTCGGTCCGTCGATCGAACGTATCGGCCCACAAGACGCAGGGAACCTCGGCAGCCACAGCCTCGTCGAGGATCGCCGAGTCGGGATCGTCGGTGACGACTGCATCGAACCCTTCGAGGTCGTCGATTCGGCGAATCCGCCGATCGCTGTCCTTCACATCGCGGCGGACGATTCCGAGGAGGTCGAGCCCCTCTTCCCCCATGAGGAGGCGGCCGGCCCGGACACCGATCTCGGACGTGTGGTCGAGGGCGATCCTCATGGTGAAGGATGGTCGATCGGCTGCCACGTACCCTGACGGGCCGGGGGACGGCTCGATCGCCGTGTAGCGACGAGCGTGACGGCGACAGCAGCAGCCGCAGCAAGAACAAGAATGTTGATGGCGAGTTTCATTGGGGCTGAGGGTAGTGGGCGCTTGGGTGGGAGTAGAGCAGTAGAGCAGTAGCTAGGCAGCCAACGGAGCAGTACTGATCTACTGGTCTCCTGATCCACCGGCAATTGCGAAGTCGGGCGAAGGACTACGATTACTCCCCTCGGGGTTTACCCCGCGCCGTTGGTGAAGCGAAGTCCGGTGTGAATCCGGCGCTGTCCCGCAACTGTGAAGCCCTCCGGGGATGAGCCAGGTCGCCTTCTCTGCGGTGTGCGACCGCACCTTCGGAGGACGGGTCTTGTCGCTTCCATGACCGCTCCTCCCGAGAGAGGAGCAACATCATGTCCCGCAGAATCCTGGTGACGATCGCCGCTATAGCGCTCGCCGCGACCGCGTGTGGGTCGTCGACCGACACCGCAGAGGCACCGCCGGCGACGCTTGGTACGACGACCACGGTGGCGGTCACCACGACGGTTGACGCATCGTCAACGACGAACTCATCCGCTACGACTTCGTCGACGACGGTGCCAGAGGAGACGGGATTCCCCGTCACCATCGATGCACCGAACGGGCCGGTGACGATCGAGACGCAGCCTGAGAACATCGTGTCGCTCTCTCCGACGTCCACCGAAGTGCTCTTCGCTGTGGGAGCCGGGCCACAGGTCGTGGCCGTCGACAACCAGTCGAACTATCCGGTCGAAGCCCCGATGACAGAGATGACCGGATTCGAACCGAACCTCGAAGCCATCGCTGCATACGGTGCCGATCTCGTCGTGATCATGTACGACCCGGGGGATGTGATCACCGGCCTCGAAGCCATCGGCATTCCCGTGATTATGCACCCTTCGGCAAGCACACTTGACGACGCCTACACACAGATCGAGCAGATCGGCGCGGCGACCGGTCATCTCGGAGAGGCGGCGGAGCTTGTCGCGTCGATGCAGGCTGGGATAGGGGACGTCACGACGTCGACGAATGGTGGGGGAGCCACGTACTACCACGAACTCAGCCCCGACTACTACTCGGTGACCTCTGCGACGTTCGTGGGGGCCCTCTACACGATGCTCGGCCTCGAGAACATCGCCGATGGCGCCGATCCGGATGGCTACGGATACCCGCAACTGTCGGCCGAGCACATCCTCGATCAGGATCCGGCCCTGATCTTTCTCGCCGACACGAAGTGCTGCGGCCAGGACGCGCAAACGGTCGCCGACCGACCCGGCTGGGATGCTCTCACCGCAGTTCAGCGAGGCGCGATCGCCGAACTCGATGACGACATCGCTTCCCGGTGGGGGCCGCGCGTTGTCGACTTCGTCGAGGCGATCGCCGAAGCCGTCGCAGTGTTGCAGAACGCATGACGGGCGAGGAGATCCGCCCCAGTCGCCTCGAATGGTGGTGGCTCGTCGGAGCCTTCGCGGCTCTGGCCGGAGCGGGTCTCCTCGCGATCCTGATGGGGGCCGTCGACCTCGACGCACGGTCGGTCCTGTTCTCCGTCGTAGATCGGCTTCCGTTCGTCGACGTCGATTCCGGCCTCAACGACCGACAGGAAGCCATCCTGTGGGAGTTGAGGATGCCCAGGATCGCCCTCGGCGCCATCGTGGGTGCGATGCTGGCCGTCGCAGGCGGTTCCTATCAAGGGTCGTTTCGGAACCCATTGGCGGATCCGTATCTGCTCGGTGCGGCCGCCGGGGCAGGTCTCGGCGCGACGATCGCGTTCGCGTACGGGGAAGTACTGCCGTCGGGTCCCATCGACACCCTTCCGCTCCTCGCCTTCATCGGTGGCGTTGCCGGCGTTGCTGCGACATACGCCATCGGTTACTCGGTCAAAGCAGGACGCACGCCCGTGACGCTCATCCTGGCCGGCGTAGCGGTGGCGGCGTTCCTCACCGCCGTCCAAACATATCTCCAGCAACGCAACGCTGAGACGCTTCGTGAGGTGTACGGATGGATTCTCGGTCGCCTCTCTACGGTTGGGTGGGGAGAAGTCTGGCTGGTCCTCCCATACGTCGTCGTATCGACGATCGTGATCCTTCTCGGGGCCAGGAGACTCGACGTGCTCAGCGTGGGTGACGACGAGGCCGTGACCCTTGGAGTGGACCCGTCACGGGTGCGTCTTGTCATGGTGCTCGCGGCAACCCTCGGCACGGCTGCGGTGGTTGCTGTTTCAGGGCTTATCGGTTTCGTCGGGATCATCGTGCCCCACGCAGTCCGGATCGTTTTCGGATCCAGCTACCGGGTCGTTCTCCCGCTATCGGTCGTGATCGGAGCGACGTTCCTGATCCTTGCGGATCTGCTGGCACGCACGGTCGCCTCTCCGGCGGAGATCCCGATCGGGGTCATAACGGCGTTCTTCGGTGCGCCGTTCTTCGCCATCGTGCTCCGCTCTTCGAGAGGCCTCGGATCATGACGGTGGCCCTTTCTCTGCGTGGCATCGGCGTGCGATTCAACGGATCGAGGATCCTCGATTCCGTCGACATGGAGATCGCCCGGGGTGAATGGCTCGGGATCATCGGTCCGAACGGTGCAGGCAAGACCACGTTGCTGCGTGCGGTCACTGGTTCGGTCGAGTTCGACGGATCGATTGCAATCGAAGGAAGCAAGACGTCCACGATGAAGCGCAGGGACCTCGCGCGATCCGTCGCTCTGGTACCCCAGCATCCGGTTCTTCCGCCGGGCATGCGCGTCGTCGATTATGTGCTCCTTGGACGGACACCGCACGTGCACGCCGTCACCGGTCCATCCCTCCACGACTTCGACGTGGTTGCGACCATCCTCGAAGCACTCACTCTCTCAGCGTTGATGGATCGGGACGTGACAACGTTGTCCGGTGGAGAACTCCAGCGGGCAGTCATCGCCCGGGCGCTTGCCCAAGAGTCGCCGATTCTCCTCCTGGACGAACCGACGACCGCGCTGGACGTCGGGATGCAACAAGAGGTCCTTGAGCTCGTCGATCAGCTGCGGAGGGAGCGGAGCCTCACCGTTGTCTCGGCCCTGCACGACCTGACGATCGCGGCGCAGTTCCCCGACCGACTGGTCATGCTTGCGCAGGGAGAGGTGGTGGTGGAGGGCGACGGTCGAACGGTTCTCGACCCGGTACTCATCCGGACCCACTACTCGGCCAACGTGAAGATCCTCGACGACGGATCGGGCGGGATCGTCGTGGTCCCGTTGCGCTCTCGTCAGCCGACGAACGACTCGAAGAACTGACCGACGAGGAAGCTCAGCGCACCGCCGACGACACCGATGCTGAGATTCTCCAACGCTGAGAGCACGGGGCTCTTCTTCGTCATCAGGGTCTTCGTGGCTCCGACAATGACCAGACCGAGCCCGGTGAAGAGACCGGCCACCAGGAGGGCCGTCTTCGTGTCGTCGAAGATGAAGAACGGCGCGACCGAAGGGAATGCTCCCGCGAAGAACAGGCCGGCCGATGCGAGGCCTGCCGTGTACGGGTTTCGCTTCTCTGTGTCGACGATCCCGAACTCGAGACCGGCCATGACGCCGAGCATCGTCTCGTCGCTCCCGTCGATGATGTGAACGACCGTTTCGAGGTCGTCGCCAACCAACCCCATGTCGCCGAACATGTGGCGTAGTTCATCCCGTTCGTGGTCGCGGTGCTCTCCGAGGTGCTGGGCCTCGAGCGCCATCTCGGCAGCGAAGACCTCCTCCTGGGACTTCGTGGCGAGATACTCGCCCGCTCCCATCGAGATCATGCCCGCGAGAGCGCCCGCGATAGCTGTGAGGAGAACCTGGGTCGAGTCGAGCCCGGCACCGACGACACCCGCTACCAGGAGGAACGTCGAGACAAGACCGTCGTTGACCCCGAGGATGACATCGCGCAGATACTGACGGGCTTTTCCGAGGTGGTCCTGGTAGTCGTCGGGGGGGACCGGTGGGGATGGAGCAATCACGGACGCCATCATACCGGCAGCCCGCCTCCCGCAACACGAGAAACCATACCCAGGGTTGCAGTCCCCGCCGACGGCGCCACCAACCCGCGGAAGGCAAGGGGCGAATTCTGCCATTCGTTCTGGGGGCTCCCAGCCGCGTATACGGGAACGACAACCCAGGGTTGCAGTCCCCGCCGGCGGCGCTGACAGCCCGCGGAACGAGGGAGGGGGAGAACGGCAGTCGGCACCAGGGACGGTACGCTGTGGCAACGGCACAGGGAGTAGAGATCACCGACGCACCCGAGAAGAACGGCGAGTCAGTG
Organism: Actinomycetes bacterium; assembly: GCA_023336855.1. Taxonomy (GTDB): domain Bacteria; phylum Actinomycetota; class Acidimicrobiia; order Spongiisociales; family UBA5794; genus JAHEEL01. Next base: position 2,604 of record JAMBLK010000233.1, on the reverse strand, counting down.
AACGCCGGGGTCGATGACGAAGCCACTCCGCAAGACGAGGCCTATCTCCGCCTCGGGCCGCCGTCCCCTCCCTGGTCGTCGCAGACGAAGATCGCCGTCGCCGTCGGACTAGTCGTCTTCGCAGTCATCGTCTTGTGGTTCTCTCGAGCAGCACTGTCCATCCTTGCCATGGCTGGAATCGTGGCCTTCCTCGTCGCTCCCATGGTTCGGGTCCTGCATCGACGATTCCACTGGCCGCGATGGCTGTCCCTTGCGATCGGCTACCTCGTCGTCCTGATCGTCTCGCTGCTCGTGATGGCGATCCTCGCCGTGGGGATCACGCAGTCCCTCGCCGGTATCGACGTCGCAGGGATGGAGGACACCACCCGGGGCGTCGCTCAGTGGTTCGTCGATGAGACAGATGGACTCGTCATCTTCGGCATCAGCGTCGACATGACGGAGATCAACGAACCGATCCGGATGTGGCTGGCCGACGAGGCCGTCGCGGGTGTAGACGGCGGTGGAGTCAAGATCGACGCGGAGGCCCTTCAAAGCTTGCTCGGGGGCGCGTTCAACTCGATAAAGACGGTGACCGGTCTGGTCACTGCGATGGTCATGTCGGCCCTGATCACCATGATGATCGCTATCTATCTCAACGCCGATAGTGCGAAGTTCTATCAATGGATCCATCGAGCGGTTCCCCCCGGCTACGAACGGGATGCCGCCCTGCTTTCCGACCGGGTGGGGGGCGTCTGGCGGGGTTACATCTACGGACAACTGATCAACAGTTTGATCACAGGCGTGATGGTGGGCCTTGTACTTGCTCTGGTCGGCGTCCAGGGAGCGTTCCTGATGGGCGTGATCATGATGCTCTTCAACATGGTTCCGACGTTCGGGCCGATCATCGCAGCGTTCCCCGGCATCGTTGCTGCCCTCGTTGGCGGTTCGACGCGTTGGCCCGACATGAACAACTTCCTCTTCGCCTTGATCGTGGCAGGCATCTACGTCGTGGTTGTCCAAGCCCAGGCGAACATCATCGCCCCGAAGGTGATGGGCAGGGCGGTCCGGCTCTCTCCGGTGATCATCATGATCTCTCTGATCGTCGGGTTCAACGTTGCCGGCTTGATCGGGTCGCTCCTCGCAGTTCCGGTCGTCGCCTCGATCAAGGAGATCGTTTCCTATCTGTACGCGAAAGTGGTGGATCGGGAGCCCTTTGTGAACGGGAACGGCAACGGCAATGGCAACGGGACGGTCAAGGCCTGACATGGAGAGGGTGCGGGCAGACGCTGTCGTGATCGGGGCCGGTCTGGGGGGTCTCGGAGCCGCTGGCTATCTCGCCAAGAATGGGCACCTTGTCGTGGTGCTTGAACACCACGTTGTCCCTGGTGGATACGCCCACGAGTTCAAGCGGAGCGGGTTCCGGTTCGAAGTCGCCCTCCATGCCCTCGACGGGGCCGGCCCAGGTGGCTGGCTTCATCCCATGCTCGAAGACCTTGGCGTGCTGGACCGGGTCGAACTCACTCGACTCGATCCTTTCTACACGGCCCGGTTCCCGGACTACGAGATCACCGTTCCCGCCGATCTCCCCAGTTACCTTCGCGAACTGAGGTCCGGATTCCCCGACGAGGAGGTGGGCATCGACGACTTGTTCGTTGCGATTCGCCGCGTTGCCTTCGATGTAGACCGGTACACGAAGGAGAGGGCGACAGGAGTTCGGGCCACACCGATGGAGATGATGGAACGCTTCCCCGACATGGCGATGGCGTTCTCCCATGATTGGCAGACCTTCATGGGACGGTTTGTCACGGACGTCGAACTCCAGGCCGTCGTTTCGACCCTGTGGGGATACCTCGGACTCCCACCGTCGAAGGTGTCGGCAGGGTTGTTCGCCCTCATCATCAACAGCTATCACACGTCCGGAGCCTGGTACCCGCAGGGGGGAAGCCAGGCGATGAGCAGGGCGATCGTTGAGGGGATCACCGCCCACGGCGGAGAGGTTCGTTTCAGGAATCGAGTGACCCGGATCGAAGTGAGTGATGGCCGGGCGATCGCTGTCGAGACGGACCGCGGCCTGCGCGTTGAGGCGGATGTCATCGTATCGAACGCGAGTCCGTCGGCAACGGTTGCAATGATCGGGAGGGGCCAATTCGCCGACGAGTTTCTCGCCGGTATCGATCGGGACGCACCGGCGATGTCGAATCTCGTCGTCTATCTCGGCCTCGATCGCGATCTCGCAGCCGAAGGCTGGGACTACCACGAGTTCTTCCTCTCCGACGGCTACGACATGGATGCCGACTACGAGGCGATGGTCTCGGGCGACTTCTCGAAGACCGGGATGGTCATGGCCAACTACACAGACGCCGACCCCGGCTGCGCACCGGAAGGCAAGAGCGTGCTGGTGATGCTGTCGCTTGCTCCATGGGATCATGAGAACGTGTGGGGGACGGGCGGTGACATGAACGGATACTCAGAGAACCCGGAGTATCTGCGGATCAAGGAAGAAGCCGCCGATCACCTGATCAAGAGGGCAGCGGCGCTCATTCCGGGGTTGCGCGACTCGATCATCGTCAAGGAGATCGGGACGCCGTTGACGAACGCCCGATACGGACTCAACCCCGGCGGAAG
>JAMBLK010000232.1 GCA_023336855.1 Actinomycetes bacterium | reverse complement strand
TCTCGTCGGATCCGCTCGATCTCGGTCGTGAGGGCATCGACGATCAGGGCGTTGACGCTGGTGCCCTCGACCCGGGCGACAGCCTCAGCTTCGTCGGCGAGGTCTTCGGGTAGACGTACGGTGGTCTGTTTTGTCATGCAATCACGATATCACGATATCGTGAGAACGCAGCCACTGCTCACGATCGTCGATGTATCCCCGGCTACTGGATCCGAGGATTGTCAGCGGCCGTGCCGTGGGAGCCAATCTGGGAGCCAATCGCCCTGCACGGCTGTGGACACGGAACCGCTATATCCCGGGCTGCGTGGACGGCTGTGGACACCGGTGGACACCGCTTGGAGGTCTACGGATCAGGAGGTTGGGGGTTCGAGTCCCTCCGGGCGTGCCATCGGAACCCCTGGGAGAGCGGGGGTTTCTGTCATCTCCCGCCGAATTCAACTCTCCGTGTGCGTTCGTTGGGCCGCGTATGGGCCGTGAGGTCTCGGGTCGCGATGTCATCGAGCCGTCGGATGAGTGCTCCGACGTCGGAGGGGAATAGCGCGACCGATCTCCAGCTGCATGAATCCCGAAGGATGCCTTGGCAAGACCCGTGGCACTCCAGACCTTGGCTGAATCCCGGGGAGGTTCGCAATACACAGCGTGCAACGCGGTGACGGCTGGCTCAGATGCGGTCGGTCTCGTATGACCAGATGGCGAGTTCGACGCGGTTGCGGGCCTCTAGCTTGGTCATGAGACTCGCGACGTGGGCCTTGACGGTGCCGAGGCTGATGTGGAGTTCCTCGCCTATCTCGGCGTTGGTGCGGCCCCGTGCCACGGTGAGGAGGACCTCCTCCTCGCGCTCGGTCAAGGGCCACGCTGGCTGGAACGGTTCGGCTTGCTCGGCTGAGCGCGCAAACTCCGCCAAGAGACGAGCTGTCACACTCGGAGCGATGAGCGCATCACCGTTGGCGGCTGCATGGATCGCCTGGACCAGGAGTTCGGGACCTGCGTCTTTGAGCAGGAAACCGCGAGCTCCTGCCTTGAGAGCGCCATGGACGTATTCGTCGAGATCGAACGTGGTGATGATGACGATCGCCATCGGGTCGTCCACGTCGGGCCCCGCAAGTACTCGCGTTGCTTCGAGACCGTCCATCTCAGGCATGCGGATATCGAACAGGCACACGTCGGGGCGCAATTCCTTCGCAAGTGTCACCGCTTCGCGGCCGTCCACGGCCTCGCCGACGACTTCAATGTCGGGTTGCGCATCGAGGATCATCGTCAGACCCGTACGGACCAGTTCCTGGTCGTCAGCGACGAGGACACGGACGGTCATATCTGGGCCCCCGTCTTTGGCAGCACCGCGTTGACGGTCCATCCCCGATCCGGGTTCGGGCCCGCCTCGAGTGTCCCGCCGAGGAGGGTGGTTCGCTCGTTCATTCCCACGATGCCGTAGCCGGACAGGGCCCGGCTAGTCGAGTCCATGTCACCGTCGTCACGCACTGACAGTCGCACATCGGTGTCATCGCCGGTCACCGAGACCTCGATGCGGCTCGCATTGTGTGCGTGTTTCACGGCGTTCGTGATCGATTCCTGAGCAATGCGATACACGGCCGCATCGACCGACGAACCAAGATCGTTGAGGTCTCCCGACAGCTCAACAGTGACAGCGGGTGCGGTGCCAGCGTTGCGGGCGAGGCGCTCGATGTCCCCCACGCCGCGCTGTGGGGCGAGGTCCGCTGTTTGGTCGTCGCGAAGGGCACTCACCATGAGACGCATTTCGGCAAGCGTACGGGACGCTTCTTCCTCGATGACCTCGAGGGCACGCGTTGCAGCTTCGGGATGAGACGTAGCCACTGTGCGACCTGCCTGCGCCTGGATAGCAATCGCAGAAACATGATGGGCGACCGTGTCATGCAGTTCCCGGGCGAGCTGTTCGCGCTCGCGGAGCTTGACGCGTTCCAAATCACTGGCACGAACCATGACTTCATAGCGGACCAGCGCACCGACCGTTGCAGGTAGAAGGAAGAACACGGCGCCCCCGAGCAGGGCCTCGAACATCACGGTACTTGTTGACTGTGCCACCGCAGTGAACACACCTTGGAGATAGAGGACACCGAGGATTGCCAGCCCGATTGCGGCATCTCGACCCGATGCCCACCGAAATAGGGCATAGGGGAGCAGCACCAGGAATACGGTCGTGTACAGGCCGAATTCACCGGTTCCGGCGATGGCATCGGCAAGGCTCACGGCGATCAACGCACCGAAGGTGATGGCTACGCCCAGAAGCGGGTGGGTTCGCCGCCAGAAGACGGCGACCATCAGTACGACCACAAGAGCGACCGCTGCGAGGGGCCAGAGGATGTCGTCGCGCAGGAGGAGCTCGAGAACCACCGAGATCCCCATCACCGCAAGGATCGCCCAGTCACGCCACACCCGAACGGGCGGATTCGGAACGCGGGGTTCGGCCAACAACGACCGCAGGGATTCTCTCATCACTGTGGATGGTAGAGAGCCACCCGGTCCGGCGCATCAGCCGAACGGATGGTCTCCACGTCGCTCCTTCGGCCAAGAGAGTTCTGGCCTTTTGCCTGATGTTCCCGCGAGCGAGATTCGACACGATGGCATCCAGTCAAGACAGACCCAGGAGAAAGACCCATGCAGTCATCAACCGGTTCGGCCCGTCGCCAAGGCGGCACATCGATGTCCCAGTTCCTCTACCGGCTGGGACGGACGGCTGCCCGCCGTCCGTGGACCGCCATTGGGGCATGGCTCCTCGTTTCGATGCTTGTCATCGGAGCAGCTGGTGTCTTCGGCCAGGAACTCGAGGATGCGTTCGAGGTCCCCGGTCTCGACTCTCAGCAAGCGATCGATCTTCTATCGGCCGCCGGCTCGGATACGGCTGGTCTCACCGCCCAAGTGGTGGTGACGCCATTGGACGAAACGGCAACTTTCTTCGATTCGTCCACGGCAAGATCCGCCCTCCTAGAGATCCAGAGCGCTGTTGCAGGCCTGCCAAAGGTGCTCGGCACGAGCGATCCCGCCGGTGCGCTCGCCGTCGGTCTCGAGGAGGCAGTTAGTAGCGGAGCTGTCTCGCCAGACGGTCGAACCGCGCTCATCCGGGTTCAGTACCCCGTTATCGACGAACTCGACGCTGGCGATCTGGAGAACCTCAAGGAATTGGGAATCGCTGCCCGGGAGAGTTCACCGTTGCAGGTTGAGATGAGCGGTGAACTGTTCTTCTCATTCGAGGAGGGTGAGACCGGTGCCGGCGAGATGATCGGCCTGATCGCTGCAGTGGTCATCCTGCTGTTTGCCTTCGGTTCGCTCATCGCAATGGGGTTGCCGATTGGCATGGCACTCTTCGGACTCGCAATCGGTGTGAGCTCGATGTCGCTCCTCGCATACCTGATCGACGTACCGAGTTGGGCGCCGCAGTTGGCCGCCATGATCGGTCTCGGCGTCGGAATCGACTACGCACTCTTCCTTGTCACCAGGCACCGCGAGTTCCTGGATCGAGGGATGACGGTTGTCGAAGCAGCCGGGCGCGCTGTCGCCACCGCCGGTCAGGCCGTGGTCTTTGCCGGCGGCACTGTTGTCGTCGCGATCCTCGGGCTCGCCGTTGCCGGCGTCCCTGCGATAACAGCGGCTGCTATTGCCATTTCAGTTGTCGTCCTGATCATGGTCGCTGCGTCGATCACGCTGCTTCCGGCCTTCCTCGGCCTGTCAGGGCATTGGATCAACCGTCTGGGGATCCACCGGAACACGGCATCCGGAGGAAACACAGCGGGTTCACGTTGGGATCGTTGGGGCAAGCACGTGACGAAGAACGCATGGGCGTACACGATCGGAACCACGGCCCTGCTCATATTGCTCGCGGCACCGGTGTTGTCGTTGCGTCTCGGCTTCCCCGATGAAGGGACGCTGCCAGAGTCCCGTACTGAGCGTCGCGCCTACGACCTCGTCGCCGAAGGATTCGGAGCAGGCGTCAACGGGCCACTTGTCATCGCGGTCGATATCTCCGATGACTCTTCCGTCCTTGACCCCCTCGTCAACGCAGTGAGGGCGGATGGCGGAATCGTCGGCGTTGCCCCTCCAAGTGTGAACTTCGAGGCTGGCGTTGCAACACTGATCGCATTTCCCACGACGGCACCACAAGACGATGCAACGCTCGACACGATCAAGCGGCTCAGAGCTGATGTCTTCCCGTTGGTTCTCGACGACAGTCCCGCTGTGGCACACGTTGGTGGCGCGGCAGCAAGCTTTGCCGACATCGGAGATCAGGTGAGCGATCGGCTGCCCATGTTCATCGCTGCTGTGATCCTCCTTTCCTTCCTGCTGCTCACTGTTCTCTTCCGGTCGATACTCGTGCCGCTCAAGGCTGCGCTCCTGAACCTGCTCAGCATCGGCGCCGCGTACGGTGTGCTCGTCATGGTGTTCCAGTGGGGTTGGGGCAAAGGACTGATCGGCCTCGAGGCGACCGTTCCGATCGTTTCGTTTATCCCCATGTTCATGTTTGCCATCCTCTTCGGGCTCTCGATGGACTACGAGGTGTTCCTGCTGTCACGTGTCCGGGAGGAGTACATCGCCACCGGTGACAACGACGCGTCGGTTATCCAGGGCATTGCATCCACAGCGCGGGTCATCACGTCCGCAGCGTTGATCATGATTTCGGTGTTCCTCGGCTTCGTACTGGGCGACGACCCGGCGATCAAGATGTTCGGACTCGGACTCGCAACGGCGATCTTCGTTGACGCCACGATCGTTCGAACCATTCTCGTGCCGGCCTCGATGAAGCTGATGGGCGATGCCAACTGGTGGATTCCGACTTGGTTGGATCGGCTGATCCCGACTGTCGACATCGAAGGCGAGGCCGCTCTCCCTACACCGGAGATGGAGCCAGCACCGGAAATGGAGCCCGCACCGGAACTCGAGAAGGAGCTCGTCGGGGTGAGTGTGTGACGCAGCGGTTGTCTCACTGGCCTGGTCGCCGACGCCTCGCCCTCAATGAGGCTGAAGCGACCGGGTTGGTCCCTCCCCAACTCAAAGATGCACGCACCTGTCGGGGATACGATTCGAGAAGTAGCGCATGCCACGACGAGGGACCAAGACGGACCCGAACCAACGCACGTTGATGCGACCCTCGACCAGTCCGAACCCCGCGAGCAACCCCCGGTCAGAAGTCGTGACGAGGCCCTTGCTGGTTGGCTACGGCAAGGCGGTTACCAAGATCACCAAGCGAGATTCCCGCATAGGGTTTCTGACCCACGTCAGATTGGTCGATCATGGGCGGATGCTGCGATGAGCATCCCGTCGAGATACGTGCGGGTGACAACCGGTTGGAGGTCGACACTTCGGAACAGAGTCTCGAGGTCTGACGCACTCATCTTCGCTGGCCCACGGTGCCACTTCGTGAGGGCGGCTTCGGAGAAGCCCGTGAGTCCCAGCGTTTCGCTGAGGGTGTCCAGGTCTTCCTCGGTGAAGTCCGTCGATGGAACGAGGACGCTGATGGTGCCGCCTGGTGTGCACACTCGGTGCATCTCGGACAACACCTGTTTGACGTCGGGGACGACGTTGATGACCGACGCCGCGACGACAGCGTCGAAGGCATCGTCGTCGTAGGGAAGCGACGCCGCATCGCCGAAACAGAGATCCAGGTGTGGGTGATCACTCCGCGCTCGACGGATCATGCCGTTTGAGCGATCGAGTCCGGTCACGCGGTAGCCGCTCTCGGCCAGGTAGGTGGTCAGGGCGCCGGTGGCACACCCGACCTCGAGGACGCGGTCACCGGCACGGAGAGACAGATCGTCGATCCAGTGCCGGTGACTGCGGGCATACCAGTCCAGTTCACCGATGGTGGCGAAGAGCCGAGGTTGGCTGGTCGCCAACAAGGCCTCTACCGCCGCGATGCCGAGTGCTCGGTTGAGTCGCCTTGGGTTCACGTTGCCGAATCCGGGCGGGGCCGCCACAGGTAGAGCAACCCAGCGATCCAGGTGGCGTTGAACATCGGGAACAAGGAGTCCGAGAGCGCAACCGTGCCGGTTGCGGTGTAGAAGACGCCGACTGCGAGGTCGATCAATTGGATGAAGATCATGGCCGTGATCCACAGGCGATGCTGGACGGGGTCTCGCGCGATGTAGATGAACACGACACCGAAGACCAAGAACCGGGAGGCGAGCATCCCCAGGGGGTAGAAGATGTCGTCCGTCGGCACTGAGTGCCCGATCGATTCGAGGAAGAATGCCGGCGCGAACAGGTAGAACAGACCCAGGACGATCTGGATCCCTCCTACCACTCTCAAGAGGATTTTCAGGTTTCTCATTTTCGTTGGCTCCTTGACTGCGGTTGATCACCAAGAGCGATGATCAAGGTTGATTCGGGTAGTTGGTTGGCGTAACACATCTCCACTAACTAAAGCGGGTGTTGGTGTAGTTCTGGTGAAAGAAGAAGGCACCGAGGTGCCGTGGGTCTTCGGGCTACTTCGAGATGTCGGCGACGGTCACCTCCCGGAGGCTTGAGCGCATCGAAGCTTCGGCGTCGGCGAGTGCGCCTTTGAGGGCGGCTTGACGCATCTTTGGGGTCTCTCCTCGCACGCGGGGTTCGGCGTCCGTCCGAAACAGCGGGAGTTTCTGCTCGACGGCTTCGAGGAGGTCGAGCAGCGTGACCTCGTCGGCCGGCACAGCAAGCCTGACGCCCCCACTGGCACCCTCGCGCGTTTCGATGATCCCCGCATGGTTGAGGCTGCGCAGCAGGCGCGAAAGGCTCGGTGCTGGGATGTCGAGATCGTCTGCGATCCGGCTCGTTGGAACGAACTCGTGCGCGCCCAGACGTACCTTGTCCGCAACGTATACGGTTGCGAGCATTGCTTGCCACAGGCCCAATGAATAGCTCATACGATCCTCGGTCGACGATCTAACTAGATCAACTATAGCAGTAGATCAAAGATTGCGATCCTTGCACCGGAATGCTCTCTCGATCATGGAGTGGTGCGCTCTCCGCGAGCGAAACGCTGCGAGCCAAGCGAAAAGGTGAGGGGCGACGAGAACCCCTTGATCCTGGCTACGCAACAAGAGGTTGGAGGTTCGATTCCTCCTCAATCTCGAAGCCGCCTCAGATGGGTAGCACCTTCGGTGTGGTCGGTTCTGATTCTGATTGGGCCCGTTCGAGGCCGTCGAGAGTCAGTTCGAGTCCGAAGTCGAATTCGTCTCCGTAGTCGTAGCCGGGCTTCATGATGTGTTCGACGCTCAACTCGGCGAGGTAGGGATACTCGTCGACAGGGAAGTGCTCGAGGAACGCCTTCACGATCGCTGCCACTTCCTCTGCCGTGTCGAACGGCAAGGTCTCTTCCTGCAGGGAGAATCCGTAGATGTAGGCGTCCATGGCGGAGAACGCGTGGGCGGTCAACTCGATCGAGAAGCCCGACTCCCTCAGCGTCCCGATCACCCAGTTGTGGTGACGCAACAGCGCCGGGCCGGGGTTGGTTCGCGACTGCATCATGCTGGTCGCCCAGGGATGGAGGGAGAGAACCTTCCGCGTGGAGATCGCCCGCTCGCGCATCGCCGTCTTCCAGTTGATCTCGCCGGACGGCAGGTCGATCTCACCGAAGACGACGTCGACCATGCCATCCAGAATCTCGTCCTTGTTGGCCACGTGGTAATAGAGCGACATGGCCTCGACGCCGAGCTCCTTTGCGAGCTTACGCATGGTCAGGGATTCGATTCCGCCTTCGTCCGCAAGGACGATCGCGGCCTGCAGCACGCGATCCTTGCTGAGGGGGATTCGGGGCTCAGCATTCGTTCTGGTCTGCGTCGACATCGGGGTCCTCTCTGTCCTTGAACTCTAGATATACAAAGTAAGTTCGAAATTCCTCTTGACAACCTTACGGCGTATGGGTAGGTTACACCACACACTTACAGTGTACGAATCGAATCAGCGAGGATCGGACCGACCCGCCCTTGGGTCGGTCTCACTACGAAGAGGGAGAACACGATGAAGGCAATCACACAAGAGGAGTACGGGGCACCCGGAGACGTGCTCAGGCTTCAGGAGATCGAGAAGCCGTCCATCGGAGACGACGAAGTACTGGTGAGGGTTCAGGCCACCGGCATTCACATCGGTGACTGGCTCGTGACGAGCGGCGTGCCGTACCTGATCCGTCTCATGGGGTACGGACTACGCAAGCCGAAAACGAAAGTCCCCGGAACGGAGTTCGCAGGGTCCGTCGAGGCAGTCGGCAGGAATGTGAGGCAATTCCAGCCGGGTGATGAAGTGTTCGGCTTCGGTACCGGCGGGTTCGCCGAGTACGCATCCGTCTCTCAGGATGCACTTGTGCTCAAACCGGCCAACGTCACGTTCGAACAAGCCGCCGCCGTGCCGGTTTCAGGGTTCACCGCGCTCCAGGCCCTTCGCGATCAGGCGAAGGTACAGCCGGGGCAGAAGGTCTTGATCATCGGTGCATCGGGCGGCGTCGGCACCTACGCCGTGCAAATCGCCAAGGCCTTCGGTGCCGAAGTGACCGGCGTGTGCAGCACGAGGAACGTCGACATGGTCCGATCGATCGGTGCAGACCACGTCATCGACTACACGAAAGAAGACATCGCCGAGAGCGGGCAGCGCTACGACGTGATCCTCGACATGGCAGGGAACCGATCGATCTCAGAGTTGCGGGGTGCGCTCACCAGAGAGGGGACGCTGGTGATCGTTGGGGGAACGGGCGGCCGCTTTCTCATGGGATTCGGCCGCACGCTCAGAGGGGTGGCATTGTCACCGTTCGTGGGCCAGAACCTGCGCCAGTTCATGTCATCGACGAATAAGGACGACCTGGTTGTCCTCAAAGAACTCATCGAAGACGAGAAGGTCACGCCGGTCGTCGACAGGACGTTCGCTCTGGAGGACACCGCCGAGGCTCTCAGCTACGTCGGACAGAGGCACACCAGAGGGAAGACCGTCGTCACCATCTGAGGGCACACGTCCGCTGAGAACGTATCCACGCCGACGATCGCTGCGAACACGCGGCCTGAGCCGTCGTCACCACACCGAACAACAAGTCGAATCATGAGAAAGGACTCGCACATGACGAGCCGAACCATCAACATCAGACCACTAAC